>JBNKZD010000246.1:0-53024 GCA_050301235.1 Chitinispirillaceae bacterium
GGGAGACAATGGGGGTGAGGCGAATGCGATCAATGCGAATTCAGCCAAATCTCAGTTCTAATCCCAATTCTAACCCTCATCTCCGGATCTACACCTTTAAATGTAGCCTCCATAAACTGTTTTAGATCAAATTTAGAACCGGGTTCAAGCCAGATAGTAGTTTGCCCATCAATCTCGCTGGTTTTTAGCGATACCACAATATTTTTCTTTATCGCCTGTGGAACGAAAGAAAATTCGTAATTACCAGGTGATTTCTTGAGAAGAGTGTGTTTCAACTGAAGCTGTCTGCAGAATTCGCCTGAATCTGCCTTGAATGGTGATATAAATGTAAATGAATACCCTTCAATCAGTGCTGGATCGATAACACTGACAATACTCCCCCACCCTTTCAGCTCATCATTCATTGAATCGATCAGTTTTTCATTTCCTATAGTCAATTGTTGCGCACCAGCAGCAAACTGCAATGTTATTACCTCAGCTCCTGAAATCCAGGAGAGTCCATGCATTGTTTCAAGCTGAGCTTCAACAAAACGCCTGTAAAGAGGTGTGAGCGCCGGCTGACTTTTCATGAGTGCACGGGCAATTGCGGCTCCAATTACCTTACGGGGAATTCCCCTGCGACTATCATCTGTATATATCAGGAAGCTAATGGTACACACATCTGCATTATGCTCTTTCAGTTGTTTTTTAAACTTTTCAGAAGAGAGTGGTGATTTTTCTCTCTGTGCAGTCACACGCTCGCGCATCTGCTCATCTTTGCAGGCACCACAAGCCAGACACTTCCCTTCACTTTCATAACAGCCCAGACAATACCCTTCATCATTGAACAGTGCTGCTTTTTCTGAAGAATATTTCAGGAATGAATCATCCACGCCAATATTGACAGATTGTATATTTTTTGTATTCTGATTATTACCTTTTAACAGGTCTTCCTGCGAAATTTCCAAGTGATCGAAAGCAGCTTTCAGCTCGGTGATAAATTTATCGGTGACATCCCGGTAATACACATACCCGGTTTTGGTACAAACCTCATAAAAAATGTTAAGCAGATCCTGATTTTGTGCACGTACCAGTATTTGTGACAAATAATATTCATTCAGTTCCGCCGATGTCCGGAACTCCAGATTACGGCACCGCACAAGCCGCTCAATCTGATGAACGATTTCATGCAGAACCTTTGGTTCAGGAGCATCTTCACTTTCGAGCGGTGTAAACGGGAAACGCACAAGTGGTGTCAGCGAAAAAATGATACGCGGCTTTCTTCCTGCCGACTGCATCATCAGATTGATCATTGTCAAAAATTCCCTGAACTCATCGTAATCATCCTCATTTTCCAATCCTGTTGCAATGAGAAATATTTTCAGTTCACGAATCGGAGAGCGTATCAATATGGAAAGACTCGATCGTAACTTGTTCTCATCGATACTCTTGTGCAGATATCGTCTCAGCCGTGAAGAAATCCCCTCCAGTCCGCAGGTTATACTTGTTTTACCGATTGCATGAAGGAATTGCAGTAAACCGGGATCATCAGCAATATGATCAAAACGTTGGCTGGTCACTTTAACCCTTGAGAAATCCCGGGAAAGCCTCTGAAGAATCTCATAAAAACGGGAGTGCATGGAATAATTGAAACTATACAACTCAACTTCAGATCCACCAAGTGATACTTTCATTGCAAGAGCAGCTTTCTCAATGGCATCAGGATCATATTCACGATACGGTTTACGGCTCCACCCTTCAGCACAGAAACTGCAAAAGCAGGGACACCCTTCACTGATTGGAATCTGTACTCTCCCCACTTGATCCCCTTCGTACATCATAGGCAGACTGGTTGGAAGATTATCTTTTGAAAGTACATTCTCGAGATATTTTGTTGTTGTTTTTTTGCTTTCCGGCTGGTAGAAACCATCAATGCTTTCGAGCATCTCAAGAATAGCACGTTTCTTCACGCTATTAAGTCTGGCATCACGAATAGTGGAAAATAATTTACGGATCACATCAGCCGATTCTCCCACAAATATTCCATCAACAAACGAGTCCTCTCCAGCAAGAGCCCCACAGAAAAGAGCATTTGCTCCACCTAAAATGACAAGCGGAACATCCTCACGTTCGCAACGCTCAGATTTACGCAGTGGTATCCCGCTCTTGCCTAACATGATCGGTAAGTTTACAATTTCCTGCACAATGGAGTTTGAAACCGCTATAACATCAAAGTCTCCCCCACCACGCTTCGATGATGTACCCAGAAACCACGGCACACCTTCAGCACCAAAAATCTGTCCATCCTTTGGTGGAGGAAGAAACGACATATCGATGTATACATTATTAATAGAGTGGATAATTTCATACAGCATTTTATGTGTGTACGAGTGTGCAACATCCCATGAAGTCGACAGCCGGCTGATCAGTACCCGAAGTTCTGCGCCCTCCCACATCGATGGTGAAAGCGTGTTGATCTCCCCACCCCGCAGCCAGACACCCGACCCGGTAAGCCGGTGATAATTTTCCTCATACCACTGTTCAAATGTTGTATTCATGATCGAAAACCCTAATTTTTTATATTTTTGTGCCCTATTTCTATGATACGGGCATCACAATATGATACGCGCAGGGGAAAAGTGCAAGGATATCGCAAGTTTTCTTTTTGTTCGCTTATTGGTACCAAATACCACATCATCCCTGCATATTTACCCAAACACATCTCTGGATTTATCTGAGGTAACATGCTTATACCCGGCACACCATTTGCATTTCTATATAAATACCATTTCCAATAAATCACTCTCATAGTTACTGCATCCCTTGTTAATATCGGAAGATATCTTCCCATTTTCAATATTCTTATTCTGTATAACTGATTGCGATTTATGGTGTTTTTAAACATTATCAGGAGAAATTCCTATGCCACTTCCATCATTGAGAAGCAGTAATCCATTGTTATCATTTAGAAGTATGCTTGATGATTTCTTTAATGAACCGCTCCTTCCGGATAAACTCATGTCAGCTAAAGCATGGCCTCGTATTGACATTACTGAAGAAAAGGAACGATTCATAATTAAAGCCGATCTTCCGGGAATGAAAAAAGAGGATATTAATTTATCCCTTGAAGGTGACACTTTAACCATCAGTGGCGAACGAAAAGATGTCATTAAAAAGGAAGAAGGCTCCTGCTGTTATTCAGAAAGAGTGTATGGTGCATTTTCAAGAACATTTACTCTTCCGGACAATGTCAGCAGGGAGAAAATCGATGCTCAGTATCGTGATGGCGTCCTTGAACTCTCTCTGACCAAAGTAGGTGAGCCCAAAAAGAAAGCTACTTCTATAGAGATTAAAGGATAACTCTGCCTGCATTTCTATTTTTAATATCAATCTGGTACCATCTACCACTACGGGAATGGTACCTTACAAATACAAAAACGACTAAAACTGACTCTGGTTAATTGTTTAGCTGTGTAAATCACCAATGAAGAAAAAACGTAAATCGGTTTCTTCCCTCAGACCGCAAATCGACTGGTATCGTATTGATATCGAAAGTGTACTTCAAAAATTAAATTCAACAGTCAATGGTTTGTCGCACGAAGAAGCATCGCGTAGATTAATGATACATGGCAGAAATTTGCTCCCAACCCGAAAATCTCCAACGATTCAAACCATATTACTTCGACAGATTAAAAGTCCGCTGATATACATTCTAATTGCAGCGGGTGGTGTATCACTGTTCCTGAGTGATTTTACTGATGCCATATTTATTTTCATTGTCGTTTTTATAAACACCATTATAGGTACTGTACAGGAATACAAAGCCGAAAAGAGTGCTGAAGATCTTCAGAAAATGATCGAGCCACAGGCAACAGTTAAACGCCATGGACAAATATTAAAAATTGAAGCCACCGATGTTGTCCCTGGGGATATAATCAGCCTGGAGTCTGGAATGCGAGTATGCGCAGATGCCAGGATTATTCGAGCTCAGAATCTCAGTATAGATGAATCAATTTTAACTGGTGAATCTACCCCCGTAAGTAAAACAACTTCAGTTATTGCTGAAGAAAACGTTGATACTGCGGATCAGTTGAATATGGCATTTGGTGGCTGCGCAGTAATTTCGGGGAGAGCTGAAGCAGTTGTAATAGCTACTGGTATACAAACACAACTTGGAAAAATCACAGTGGCTGTAACCCAGACTGAAGCGGAAGAACTTCCTCTGGTTAAGCGAATGAACCGTTTTGTCGCCAAATTAAGTTATATTATTCTTATTCTTGCAATTTTAGTTTCTGTTATTACTTATTTCAGGGGGGTACCGCTCATAGAAGTATTTTTCCTTTCGGTTGCACTTGCAGTCTCAGCTATACCTGAAGGACTCCCTGTAGCTATGACAATCGCGCTAACTGTGGGCGTAAAGCGAATGGCAAAACACAAAGTAATTATAAGAAAGTTGTTCGCAGTTGAAGGTTTAGGCAGCTGTACCTACATTGCAAGTGATAAAACCGGAACACTTACCTGCAATGTTCAAACTGTAAGGAAACTCATCATCTTTCAAAATAATATTCCTTACTGGTTTGATGTCAGTGGAGATGGGTATTCAGGTGAAGGGGATATCACCCCCTCAGATATTATCCCGCAACCGATTGAACTAACTGAACAATTACAATCATTCATCAAACAGAGCATCATCTGCAATGAAGGTGAACTTTTATACACAGATGGCTTATGGAAACACCGTGGCGACCCTATTGATGTTGCATTTCTTGCTCTTGGATTTAAAGCAGGCCTGGACCCTCCATCACTGAGAAAACAGGTCACAATCACTGCAGAAATACCCTATGAATCGGAACACCAGATCGCTGTTGCTTTTTACAAAGATGGTCATCATAAAAATTTCGTTGCAGTAAAAGGAGCAACTGAAAAGGTTCTGTCACTTTGTACTTCACTACAAAATAGTGCAGCAATAAATACCGCTGATGAAAATGAAATTAAAAATGCTGACATCCTCCTAACCAGTGAGGGATATCGGGTAATTGCTGTTGCAATTGGCGAAAGTAGCATTTCAGTGGCTTCTTCACCTGCTGAAAATGATATTCCACGTCTCAAATTGCTTGGGCTTGCTGGATTTATTGATCCCCTGCGTAAGGAAGCTAATGAGGCAATAATCAAATGTCGAAAAGCTGGAATCAGGGTTGGCATGATTACAGGCGATCATCCCAGAACCGCATTTTCCATTGCACGTGAGTTAGGCCTTGTCCAGCATGAATCTCAGCTGGTCACCGGAAAAGATATCCTGGAAACAGATTCTCCTGATAATCTTAATCGTAAAATCCAATCTGCATCAGTATTTGCCCGAATCAATCCTCTTGAGAAAGTAACGATTGTAACATCTCTTGTAAGCAGTGGAGAATTCGTCGCCGTAACCGGAGATGGTGTCAATGATGCTCCCGCATTACGCAAAGCGAATCTTGGGGTAGCTATGGGATCTGGCAATGATGTGGCAAAAGATACCAGCTCTATTATTATTACCGATGACAACTTTGCTTCTATCGTTGAAGGGGTCAACCAGGGACGAATTGCTTATCAGAATCTTCGCAAGGTGATCTATCTCCTTGTCGCTACGGGTCTTGGTGAAGTACTCCTGTTTCTTCTGGTAATATCAACGGGGCTTCCGATTCCATTCCTTGCAATACAATTATTATGGTTGAATCTTGTCACTAACGGTATCCAGCACATCGGTATCGCATTTGAAAAAGGTGAGCCAGGTGTCATGGATCACTCCCCTCGCAATCCCAATGAAGGTATTTTCAACCCGTTGATGGTTCTGGAAAATATCATGATTGGTGGCACGATGGCAATCATTGGCTTACTTGTCTGGTGGTGGGAAATATCTCATGGTATTACTATTTATGAAGCGCGTAATCACCTTCTCTTGCTAATGGTGCTTTTCGAAAATTATCATGCGTTTAACTGCCGGTCTGAAACGATTTCAACCTTCCGAATGCCCCCGCAGACAAATCCGATTTTAGTATTTGGTGTTGCCGGTGCACTTGGAATTCACATACTCGCGATGTACCTGCCTTTCATGCAGAAAATTCTGGGCACTCAGCCGGTATCGCTAAAAGAGGGGTTAGCTCTTTTAGCATTAGCATCAATGGTATTGATTGTCAGTGAGATTTTCAAATTTGTTTATTCGCGTGTTGCAAGGAGATTCATTCAATTTTTTCAAAATCCCATTTTGTGATTTCGGCGATCAACGGTTGTAACTCACGGGCGATTTTTTTGCTGTCTTCTGTTGATGGGTGACTGTACAGGGCGGTGTTTTCTGTGTGATATTCAAAATAAAACACATTACCTCTTCCGGCAGCTTTCTCATTTGCAACAACAGCTTTTACACGTGGGATCAATGCCTGTGTTGGCCATACCGATGTTGCGCAACAGATTATCTTTACTCCAGGGTGCTTTTCCCTCAGTAATTGCAATAGTTCCGCATATGCAGCATCATATTGGGCAGAGTCTGCATATGGGGGGGCTGCCAGAAAATCGTTGAGACCAAGACCGATAACCGCAACATGTGGATGCCAGGATGAAAAATTCCAGAGTGGTACAGCTGTTCCAGTATTGACTTTAGAGTTATACAGTTTATCATAGTACACCGGAAACTCCCTACCCTTGTCGATGCCATTGTAGTTACGAACCAGCCCTTTTCCAGAGTATGCATTAACCTGATAGTCAGCTTTGAATGATTTCGCAAGAACCGGTCCGAATGCTTTGTTAGTATTGGTTGACTTTAAAAGTATCTCATCACTTTTTTCCGGAGCACACTCTCTTGATGGATACTCATTACCAAAACCTGCGGTGTAAGAATCACCAATGAACTCAATGGTTCTGGACAGATCGATTTGCGTCTTTATTAGTTTGCAATTTTTGTCGATAATCAATCCATAAAATGTGCAGACATGCATATTCGTTTCGCTTCGCTTGGCAATCAGAAGCGTATGTATCCCTGAAGGTAACTTGTCTGCAAGTGCAATTGTATCTTTCTGGTCTCCAACATCTATAACACTATGCAGTTTTTCATCGATAGTGACATCATAACAGCATGTCCCTTGTAACACCGCTTTACAACTTGTCCCTTCAAATGATGTCCGGATACAGATACCTGGCCAGTCGAAAGACACTTCACCAGAAACCGATTGATCAACCCTGCCCGAATACAAAAACGCGCTGTCATCAGCACTGCCACCGTTATTTTTCATGTTATTCCCACAATTGAAAATGCATATTGAAAGAACTGCTAAAAATATTTGTTTCACGTTTTTCTCCGTTCACTAAGTATCTTTTTAAAAACTCCAGGTTCGCAGAATTCGCGTCGCCTCTCTCCACTCGTAGAGAAAGGGAATCGAACAACCGCATTTACGTTTTTCTTTCCCCCTCTCCGTTCACTAACGGAGAGGGGGACTAAGGATGTGAGGCGATCAGCGAATATTTTGTCTCTACTGGCTCACAAACAATGATTACCACACCCACATATACCCACATTTTTAAAATATTTTGTTGTTCCGGGCAGAAGTGTAGTATTTTTTCAATCAAATTCACGTTCGATATCAGAAACATATTTATACCTGCACGGAGGCCATACATGAGTTCAATTCGTTTTCAGATTGAGAAATATCAGGTTACCCTGGGTAACGATCTTGTGAGTATCCAGACCGATGTTGATGCCAAAATCATTGGAATAATCGGATGTTACGGTGGCGGGTATCAGCTGATGATCAACTTTGTTGATTTTGGCAAAATTCCCGAATCAACCTACGATGAAGCAAAAAAGACAGGGGCCATGTTTACTTCAGCAGCATACATGAGCTACTATGTCGATATTCTCAGAAATGAGAAACCACTTTTCGCTTATTGCAGCAGTGAACACCCGGAATGGACAAATATCAGCACAACCCAGGAAGAAGTCGGGGAGAATGAGCGGCGATAGCGGAACCAGTGGACAGTGGGCCGGTAGACAGAAGATGTAGGCGGTTGTAAACATACAGCGTGCACACAAATAGTACTCTCCACAGTTTTTTGATCATGCACTGAAGTGCATGGAACACGGGGGACTGCCTGAAATCAAAACTGCAGGTTCTTTTTGATACTACCGCCGCAAGTCAAGATGCGTTAGGCAGGACGTAGGGTGCTACCCGAAATGGCAATGCAGGGTAGCAGTCTTTACAGATCCAGGTGGTTCCTCCACCGCAGAGCTGTAAAGACCGAAACGAAGTGTAGCCTGAAGGAGGGCCGACCCAAAGGGAAACGCCCAAATTATTTTATCACCCTTGTTTCTTACAATAGCGGGCAGCTTCAAACAACCGCTGTACACTGGTAAAAAAACCGAGGACCGTTATCACCATCAGTACCCAGATCATCATTCTTACCCCTGTCAGAAGCCCAAAAGAGAGCAGGATTATCCTTTCCGGCCGCTGGAGTATTCCACCCTTGCACGGAACCGACGCCCCTTCACATCGGGCTTTGACATAACTGACCATCAAGGAAGCACTTATCGCGGTAAAGCAAAGAATGGCACCGGAAATGTCTACCGGAGATCGCCTTAGATAAGTAACCATGATACCAAGCAGCAAAAATATCTCGGTAAACCGGTCGCTGCTTGAGTCCAGAATCGATCCGAACACCGATTGTTGGCCTGTTTCACGAGCTAAAACGCCATCGAGTCCATCAAAAATACCCCCCCCTATCACTAATAACAATGATACCTTCCAGTAATCGAATACACATAATGTTGATGCTGCAGCAAAAGATAAAACCCCAGCTATTGTAAGGTGGTTAGGTTTGAGACCGGTTTTTCCAAGCAGGAGTGCCAGTGGTTTTAACGTTTTATTATATATGGGCTTAAGTGATTCTAACATTATAGATCGATCCTTGATGTATCTTGCATTTTCGCAGTTATATGATGAAATAAAACATACTTCAGGCAAACTCGTGATACTACTACTTCAAAATTAATATTATTTTAGTTTAAGGGATTAAATTTGCTATGAAATATTATAAAATTATGCGTATATTATTAATTTGTGTCTTGTTTCTGGCTATTGCAACTCATGCCAGTGATAAACTTGTTAGTTCGGACAGCGCCAGACACCCGATCAAGCCGGGTGCACTTGTATTGTCTTCTGCAATTTTACCTGGTACGGGGCAATTTCTAAACAGGAAATATTTAAAAGCCGGAACATTTCTTGCACTTGAAGCAGGTATGGTCTCAACAGCTTTATGGTGGGACCGCAATGCACGTGCCCAGGTACTCGAATACCATAAAGCATATGCATTAGCTTTAAGCGATACAGGTGCAGGTCATGCGCAAAAAATGGAATATGTTCATGTCAGAAAGTTCCAGACGATTGAATCGGAATATAAAAGATATAACCTTCTGACATGGGCGAGCGGCATTTACCTGTACAATCTGTTTGATGCGTTTCAGTTGACTGGTTTGTATCAGGATAATGGTAAGCGAAATCCGCGTCTGGCATCCTGGCTGTCTGCAATTCCGGGACTTGGGTTAGGACAGGTGTATAATGGTTCGTACTCGAAAGCAGGTTTGTTCATGATGACTCAGGTGTCACTTGGCGTTCTGGCATATAATAATCATCGATTAATGCGGATCGCTGAAGCAAACTACAAAAGGGTTTCGGATACGACAATTACACCGGTAGCAATAAAATCGCTGTCCAGTACGGATTGGGATGGTAAGCGAAACAATGCAATGAAACAACGAAATTCTTATCTATGGTATTCAATTTTAACTTATGGGATAGGGATTCTGGATGCATTTATTGACGCGCATCTTCATGATTACGAAGAAAAGATGAGAATTGAGCCAGATCTGGTACCATCAGAGAGTGGTCCAGGCTTAAATTTGCAATTAAATTTTTAATAGTATTTTTCTGCGGAGGATGGGGAAATGACCGTAACACTAAAAGACATCGCGGAACGGGCAGGAGTTACATCGGCAACCGTTTCGATGGTAATCAATAATAAACCCAACATCTCTGAAGCCACACGCAAGAAAGTACTCAAAATTGCCAAGGATCTCAACTACTATCCCAATGTCATTGCACGTGGGCTGGCAACAAAGAAGTCTAACGCAATCGGTGTTATTGTTCCCAACCTTGCATCCTCATTTATTGTCAGAATTCTTCAGGGAATAAAAAGTACCAACCGTGATATTGACTATACAGTACAGCTTTTTGATACAGTCGGTCAGAAAGAGAGTGAATCACAGCTGTTTCAGCGCCTGGCGAGGGAACGGCGCATCGATGGGGTCATTCTGATCAGTGCATCAGTTACCGAAGAGGAACTCAATATTTTCCGTGAAGAGAGCGTTCCCAGTATCGTTGTCGCCCGTAAATGCGAGAACCTCGACTCTGTTTATGTAAATAACGAGCAGGGCGCATCAGATGCAACCGATTACCTGATCGAAAAAGGTCACCGGGTTATCGCCTGTGTGTTAAGCTCAAAATCGGGAATTCCCATGACAGAGCGTCTCGATGGGTACAAACGTTCATTACGCCAGCATAATATTGAATTTAAACCAGAACTTGTCTTTGAAGTTGATGACGACACCATGCACGCCGGTATTGAAACATTCCCCAGAATTAAAATACTCGAACCGTGCGTAACCGCAGTCTTCTGCCCGGCAGGCGATATGACTGCCATTGGTATCATTAAAGAAGCTAAAAAAGAGGGGCTCCGAGTCCCTCAGGACCTCTGCGTCGTCGGCTACGATGACCTTCCTGCAGCAGAAGTAGTTGAACCATCACTGACAACTGTCCGTCAGCCAAAACTGGAGATGGGCGACTACGCTATCAACATGATTGTCGATAAGATCGAAGGACGTGAATCGGGAATCAAACATAAAGAACTACCGACGAAGTTTATTATTCGGGAATCGGCGTGATGCGTGGTTCAATGTCCTCAATGTGGAATAATTTTCTTATTCATATTTAGATAGCTACAACAGAATATGTAAGCGGAGTTGACATAAAACATTTTTTTAATACAAATCTGGGTGTTCCCCTACAGGTCGTTCCTCCTCTGGACTCCACTTCCCAGGTCACTGAACGAAGCCGAAGTGCGGTATTTTTATCCCTGCGGTGAGTACACCTGGGTCTAAAAACACAAATGCCCTGCATTACCATTTCGGGCATTTCCCGCCGTCCGAACTAACGCAGTTTAGTGTAAAGTATATTCTGCTATGGATTGATAGAGTAATACAACAGATAAACTCCGGTTACCACCATCGCAATCCCAACAATTATATCGGTAAGAAGAAACTTTTTGCCATATCTTCCGACCATCGGTTTTCTGATCAGCCAGTAAACTCCAAAAAAAGCTGAAAATACAGTAATAGCAATCTGCACAATTGCAAATGAATTTGCACTCAAAGAAAGACCGGTTTTCAAAAACAACACGGATACCACACCAACAACCACACCCAGGATCGGGTAAAACATCCAGTGATCGAAATCCATCGGCTCCCGTATAGTAGTGACAGAAACCTCTTTGTTAACTGATACATATATGCAATTAAGAAAGCTTTCGAAGTCGTTAAGTCCGTTAATGTAAAAAGAACCGGATAGATTCGTAACAAACCTGATTTCACGGATAGTCCCTTTTACTGTCCTTTTAACAATTATACCTGCTATCGAAGCAACAGGGTACCTGGTTGCTATTCCTGCATGTATATGCTCAATCTCTTTTTCGCCTACTGTAACCTGCGTTTGTTTGGAAACCTCTAAAAGATGGTTGAAATAAAGGACCGCAGAAATCAACAGAAGAGTAATAAACAGAATTGTAACCAAAACAGCCTGCCAGTTCGGAGAGAAAAGGGTAAACCCCATAAGTGCAATGCTGACAATTATACTCGCACAAAGTGATTGAAATGCAGTTTTTCTACGGTCCATCTCTGAAACCGACGCGGTGAATTGATTGTTCATTAGATTTACTGCCTATCTTAGTTTATTCATACTGGGAATCCAACTTTTTTACAAATAGTGCATATTTCTATTTCAATTCTTAACTTTTCAATTTTTTGTGAGCTTACTAATACTATACCCTAAAGCTGATCCTAATACTATTGTCATTGCAAATATAGGAATTAAAGCTGATGGTTGTTTCCAGCCGATTAAAATAGCAGATGGAGTTAAAACCATAAACGAAATAACTATTCCTTTTAGAATTGGATTCATTTTAAAATCAGTTGATGAAATAAATAGTGCTACGATTATCCACATTGAGAATGCTCCAAGGTTTGCATCCCAAGATAGCTTTTGTAGTATCATAGGAATTACATCGAGGATTCCAGCGATAACACCTGCTCCTAATCCAATTAATTTTTTCTTCATTAAATACTCTCACATGCAAAATTGTGACTGATTCCGGTGGTTGTGAAGTCCCGCCTCTTTCTGTTGGAACATTCACAAACGTCCATGCCTGTATTCTAAATAATATAAATGATGCTTTCCGTGTTTATGTTATACATGTCGTTATTCCCCCCTGCTGAACGAGTGTATTGTGGAACTAATCTTGCAATATTTGAAGTAGTGTTGTCTTCAGAGTTTCTCATTTGTAATATTTAATAATGAAAAGGTGGACCAAATGCGTTCCAAGTATCTACTAACGATGATATTTTTAACCTTCTCTGTTATCTTTTCTGATGTGTACAGTAAAAAGAATCTCAATTTCGGATTCGATGGTGCAGCGGCAATAACAGTCGGAGAAGATATTAAACAACTAAATGCCGGTTTTTCACTTGCTTTAGATGGTGTCTATCTCCTGAGTCCGAATACTCAACTTGGAGGTCGCTTCAGTTACACCAACTGGACACCGGTTCGGGATGCGTTTCTCCGTTCAATTGAGAACAGCAGCAGTGTCCTGGATGTTGACGGATCGACCTGGAGTATGGAAATTGCCCCTCTGTTTCGTGTAACAACTGATTTTTCTGATAATATAGTTAATATTTTCGGCCAGGCAGGAGCCGGTTTATATATAATAAGCGCCACCACAACGGTGCAGTATCTGGATACACTTGGGCTGCAAAGTGACCTGAAACTCGGCGAGGGAACCCAGGCACGATTTGGCTTTTCAATAGGTGCAGGTGTAACCATTGGGCAAGCTTCTCCGGTAATGTTTCGAATGTATCCGGTTTGGAACTTTGTTGCTCGTGATCAACAGCCAAGAAGATACTGGACTTTTAATGGTGGTATTGTTGTGGGGTTATAACTGGTCATTTTGAATAAGACTGCTAAGACTCCAAAAGAATAATTGAGAAGTGTTAAGAATATAAATTCAATAGAAGGAGAAATGTGTGCGTCCCATTTCTGCATTATTAGTAACTATGACTTTAGGGACATTGACCTTGGCACAAATGGGTGGAATGGGTCGGGGAAATTGCCCAATGTGCGGACAACAGTGGGATGGAAGATACCACGGTAGAATTGGAAATATTCCAGGCAACTTACCCAAGCCAACTCCAAACTGGCTGGAGTCATTAAACAATGTCTATGGGCTTGAGGTGTTATCGAAAGCGCAATACCAGCAAGATTACGATTCCTTTCAAGTCCGTATGCCATACACAATGATTATTCCGCAAGAAGAAAACCATATTGAATGGATCGATTCACTTTATGCAGCTTATGGAATTGAACCGCCAATCACAAAACCAAAAACAACGAAATCAATATCGATCCAGGATGCCTATGAGACCGGAATAAAAATTGAAAATAAAGCAATTCCGATTTATGAATACCTTGTTAAAAATGCCACAGACAGCACAACCGCATCGGTTCTTAACACGGTACTCTACCAGACCAGAATGCATTCTATGATGTTCAATCATGCACTCAGGATGGGAATGGGCAACAGATGGAACAATGAGTGGGACGGGAATGGGTGTTGTAGATAATAACAGTTTATTATGATTGGTGGAGAATACAATCACTAAAATTGGATGACAAAATGAAGTTGAAAAAATGGTTACATTAAGATGGAAAAAATTATTCTCCCAGTAATTAATTGAACTAACTGGCTTACGATATTGAAGATGATGTGACAATTCAAAAGATACTGAAACATTGCGGCAAATGGAAAGAACCGATTCCAAGACCGCCTCCGCAAATAAGTGCTGAAGCTGCCTCAATTGCCGAAGAAGTTACTTTGGATTATAGTTTCTTTGAAATTAAATTTACAATGCCAAGTAATTGATTTTAAATTTGCAGAACATTTGTTAATATTGCAAAGGTAGCATAGAACTGGCAATTGCCTGCCAAACCCGCCATAGACTTGTACTGAGTTATATCGAAGTATCCTGGCGTGCAGAATTGGCAAGTTCTGTTATTACACTCTACTCCGTGGTTCCGCACCGGACTCCTCATCCGATGGAATCATGACATCTGTATGCCATCGGTAGCTTCAGCGAAGGATATCTTTTACGATCTCCGGTTTAGAAACTGGTACAGAGTCTTACTTCAAAGATAAAATATTCCAAGTTTATACGATAATGACCGCAATTTTTGAAATTCTTTCATCGGTTCTACTATCTATATTGTCAAGCAACACAACCTCCACTTGTACAATAGACCAATGTGCAAACATGGGCTCAGAAACTCTGGACTTTTTATGCTTTGTTATAGCCCCGAAGGCGGCATGATATTCCGGGTGCAGATTCCCTTTTTTCTCAGCGGAATATTTTAAATAAAGAGATAGCGGAAGTAGTCAACCCGCAATTCCCCTGTTGAAGATAAAAAAAACATCAACAGGTTAACTTTTTTTTTGATACCCTAAAAACCAATTACTTGTTATTAGAATAATTCGCGTATATAATTAACTATACCCTTCAAACGAAAGAAGCCACTATGAACATTTCTTCATCAGCTTCAGTATCCGGAATGCAGGCAGCCATAACCCGGCAATCTGTTTCTGCCCATGATGTTGCCAATATTAACACCGACGGGTTTGGTCAGTACACAGCTCATCAAACCGACATGAAACCATCGGGGACACGGGTTTCCCATATAAGCCGCCAGCCAAACAGCCCCGGCAACCTCTCAAATACCGAATTCGCCACTGAAGCGGTGGAGCAGAAGGAGAGTCTGAATAATCTGAAGGCAAATAGTGCGGTTATTAAAGTTCAGAACAGGATGATGGGGGCGCTTCTGGATATTTTCGCTTGACCATTTATTTCAAATTCAAAATTTTATTAAATAATATTAATAATATGGACGCCGCGAGGCAATTTGGTGGGCATTAAAGGCTATTAGCAGTTAGCAGTTAGCTTTTAGCCTTTAGCAATAATCAAGAGCATTTTTGCCAACAGCCAAAGGCAAATAGCCAAAAGCTTTTTCGTGCTCTCACCCTGTAGCATTTGGTGTCGTCGAAAGGGGTATTTCGCAGTTTACTTCTATTTCGGTTTCACCGCTCGCAGCTTTCGACTCCACGACCATATGCAATATCATTGTTTTGTAATATTTTTGTAATATTCGGTGGTTTCGAGAGCCTCAACCACCGGCAGAGGTTCTCGAAGCTACCAACAGAAACGGCTTTCAAGCTTTAATGCAAAGCAGACCCGATAGGGAAACGCCTAAATTAGAAATTATGATTATTTTTAATTAATAGTACTATTTCATCAAATTCTACATTGAAATCGCAATAACGAGCGAAAAAAATTGCGTAAAATTCCAATGGTTTGCACGGGGTGAAATCAAGACCTAAACTTTTCGATTAGTTTACACAAAAAAGCCACTTAATCAAGCTGAACATATTGTATTTTATGAGTGATAAAGGTCATTAACACAAATAATAATTCAACTCAACAAGTGGCTTAAAATGAAAATACAAAATAGCAACCAAGATAAGCAAATTTCTGATATTGAAATAACCACCGATACCTTGACCGGACGTGGCGGAATGCCGTTTGTTTCACGGTATCTCGACCAAAGCGGTATATTGGATTTGTTCGCAAATCAAATTGGTCATCTTCGTTTTAGTGGTAAGAGCAAGGATGTTGCAACCATTGCCCGCCAGATTATGGCATCATTTATAGACGGTACTGATGTTACAATGAAAGGATTTGATCGCCGTAGCAAATCACCAGAAATGTCTTCACTGCTGGAATGTGAACAGAAAGATCTTTTAAGTGGAAGTTCAGTACGTCGTTTCTTTGAAAAGTTTACAGGATCACGCTACCGTTTATTACGACCGGTACTCCATGATTTGTTTATCTGGCGGCTCAACATAGAAAAACCTGAAGTTATACAGCTTTATATCGATACGATGGTGCTTGATAACGACCAGGGAATCAAGAGGGAGGGATGTAAGCCTACCTATAAGAAAGTCAAAGGTTTTCAACCCTTGCAGGTTCACTGGAATGGTTTTATCGTAGATATGGAGTTCCGTTCCGGTGAGAAACATAGCAATCATGGACATGGTGTTTCGAAGTGTATCAGCAAATTAGTTTCTTTGATTCGAAGTAAGTACAGTGCTGATGTACCTATTATAGTCAATTGTGACAGTGGATTTCTCAGTGATACCAATTTCAATCGTTTTGAGGAGCTTGGCGTTCATTATATCGGCATGGGCAAGCTCTATGACTATCTTTACGAACAAGTAAAGTGTGTTGACCTCAATACACTGCCAACAGTTGATGGTACGAATGCTTCATGGGCATACTATGAGTTTGGCAGCCGTTTTAAAGATAGGCAGTATACAAAATTCCGCAGAACTATTTTTACTACCATATCACGTGAAAATGAACAAACTATTTTACGGGGAATCAGGCCTGATTCATTTATTCACACAAATATCGGAACGAATAAGGTTCTTGATCAGATGCTCATAGGCATTGACAAAGAAGAACTACTTTCAACAGCTGAAATTATAAAAATGGCACATACCAATGGAGCTGAAGAGCTTAATCATCGCTCGATAAAAGAATTTATGGGAACAGAACAACTGCCATTCAAACGTTTTGGGATGAACGGAGCTTATTATTACTTCATGGTAATAGCACACTTCATGTTTGAAGCATATCGTCTTGATGTAGCATCTTGCGTTATACCTGGGCGCTGTTATCCATCAACATTCAGGAGAACGCTAATTGATTTTGCTGCCAAAATCATCCGAAGGAGCGGGAAAGTAATCCTTAAAGTTACCACAACCGTGTGGGAACAGATAAATGTTGAAGAACTGTGGCAACGCTGTAATAATCCGCATCCAATACTGACTTCATAAAGTTACTACGTCCTTAAAAATATTAAATGTATAGCAATGCTGCCATATATCTACACGTCCTAAAAGTATTGTGTGTCAACTCTGATAGCCGTCGATACACAAATTTCAGACTTTTTGAAGAAGTTTGGTGTTTCATTGTAAATTTTTTTTGTAAAATGGATAGCAGATTTATGATATTGTAAATATTTTGTGTTTTGATAAAAAATGTTATATTTTTTGGAAATGAATCGACGATTTTAGGCAAGATACTATTTTACCCTTTCAAAAAAAATATCAAATTATCCAACAGCCAGAAGGTTAAAAATGAAAATAAGAGGCATCATGAATTATAAACCATTATTGTTTTTTTTATCTGTAATATTTCTCCAGAATTGTAGTACGGACATCGTCACCACTGGAAATGAGAACCATGTAAGCTGGATAAGTCAAATCGATACCTTATGTCAAACAGATGGAATTGAGGCTGATAGTGTATTTGTTGAACTGTGTAATAAAACAGACGCCGACCGTTTTTTTAATAACAATGAACGGTATGGTCCATTTGGAGATTATACAATTAATTCTGGTTTCAGTACTATTATGCAGGATCTGATAAATCAGGTTTTGTTACGAGCTGCAGCTGGTAAGACAAAAGAAGAATTAAAACAATACTTTTCATCCTGCTCAACCAGCGACACGCTGGTTACTCTTTTAAGTGAAATACTACAGAAAATTAATAGCAACTGTAATATTGTAACCAAACAATCACTTACAGGTTTATCAACTGGTAGATACAACAGAAATTTTATTAACTTTCTACATTGTATCGGTTATCAATTAGATACAGTGCCTTTCTGGGTAGATTCACTCAAACGAATCGAAATTAATTTTTCAACAGAAATTATATTCAGTTTTGATACAGACAAGCTATTATGTAACCGTAAAACAGGTGTTTTTTATCATGAAAACAAGAGTAGGAAAGTTGATATGGCTACAATATCAGGTATATTACCTGTATTTGAGAATGAATATTTCCGTGTTACAAAAATTGTTAATAGAGATAACACACTTGAACTTGAACTTATCTTACCCAAATCCGAATATGGTTTAAAGGTCGTCAATGATTCTGCTGTATATCTGACAGATTTTCCTTTTAAATCAGAGTCTGTTACCTTTAATCTTCCGATTTGCAAATACCAAATATCGGCTTTGCTAGTTTCACTGTATAAACATTATAATGTAGACATACCCTTTTCCAAATCGGAAGCTGATTTCAGTGAAATCAGTGATTCTGAATGTTTGTATGTGGAGGATATCTACAATTTGTTGGAATTACAGTGGAATGAATCTGGCGTTAACATATATCAAACAGGTAATATCCAGTTTAATGAACATGTCAAAACAGCACATAATGGAACCAGCTACGCAGGTGAAACAACCAGCTACTCCCTTAATATATTTGAATTTCCAATTGATTGTTATCCGTTTGTTTTTATTGTCAGAGAGAGGTATTCAAATCGTATCGTATTTTTTGGCAAATTAGTCGATCCTTAATAAAAGCCTCTTGAGGCCGGAGACCTGATTCATCAAATAAAATTATCGATTTAAGCTATATTAGCAGTCAAATTATCGATTAAACTTTTTCAAAATAATGAAATTGGCCAATTCATCCCATTCCATTTGCATAGCATAATGCTACTTTCTGCAATAAAATCCCCACTCTAACCCCTGGACAGAAGGTGCCATCCGTAACGGAGTGCAGGATGGCAGTCTTTTCTGACCCAGGTTGTTCCTCCACCGCAGGGCAGAAAAGACCGCACTTCGACTGAGCTCAGTGGCCAGTGTAGCCTGCAGGAGGGCCGGCCCAAAGGGAAACGCCCAAATTAGAATTTTGAATTTATTATAGTTTCATCAATCCCTGCATCAGAATCGCTGCAACAAGAGAGAGAATCGCGTAAAATTCCGGAAAAGCAGCAAGAACCATTGTGTTACCGAAAACATTGTGTCCCTGACCAATCGCTGCAATACCGTTAGCACAGACTTTCCCCTGGAAAATTGCAGAAATGAAACATGCAAGCGCAACTGCGACGCCAGCGCCAAGCACAACGCATCCCTGAAACAATGTTATTTGCGGAGTTACGAGTCCATTATACATGATAAACGCCACAAAACCATAAAGCCCCTGAGTCGCCGGCAATCCTGAGAGTACCAGCCCACTACCAAATGCTTCCGGTTTTTTCTTCAGCATGCCAAGCACTGAAGATCCTCCGATGACAAGTCCGATAGCTGAACCTGCACCGGATAACCCAACCATCAATCCCATTCCCAGCAATGCCAGAAAATAACCCATTAAAAACCTCCTGAAAAACTTTGATTGTTATGTTTACCTGTATTTACAACCAACAACATGTAACCGGTCAAGATGTTTTGCGTTTAAATTGTAGTATAAACCATCTTTATCCGACACTGTTATTGTGTAACACAGAATATATCATTCGACAGTAGTAAACGGAGCATACGGTTTGCTTCCGCCCTTGAAACCAATATTTTTGTAAAACTCAACAAATGTCAATCGTAACGGATGCACAAAAGACCCGATCAACGAGAGACCCAGATTCAGTGAGTGCCCGATTATCAATATCGCAACAGTACCGATTATTCCTGCTGAAGCATAGTTTACTGTTCCATCTTCACCAGTGATGAACATAAAGGCGATCTGATTGAATGCAGCGCCAAGAAGTCCACCTGCAAGTCCCAGAGCAAACAATCTAAGATATGACAATACATCCCCAAGAATTCCTGTCGAAAACTGATAGAATTCCCAGAGCCCGATTGCCGGTCGAACAAAAATCTTCTTATCAATATTATTAAAGAAGAAAAAGAGAAATAGCCCCCCCCAGACGAGCACCTGAGAACCTAATGAAGGCACAGAAAGCAACATCTTCCCTACCAGTACCGGTCCAACCGTAAACTCTCCTATGCCAAGATTGAGAAAATTTGCATGCGCAGCCATTACCAGGCTTCCGATAACCATCATTATGGAAGCTACCGGCTGGATACCTGCCAGCCACCCGTTATTTGCAACTCTGATAAATGCCTGCAGAGACATTCCAAAAAGTATCTGTACAAATCCCAGCACCAGCGCAAGCGACATCGCCGGGAAAACTGCACCCTTGTCAGAAACAGTTGAAGCCAGTGGTGAGAAAAACTCAACACCGGTTGAAAAAAGTGAACCAGTAACACCTGGACCACCAAAAAGAGCCTGACCAAAAAAGCTGTTCAGCAGAATCCCACTGACCACCGTAGAACTTCCCAGTACAATGCCAAGCATCGCAAAGGGTTTCATCTTTGGCCCAACTTTAAATAACAGTATAACCGATGCAATAAGTACGATTAGCCCGTAACCAAGATCACCAAGACACAAACCAAAAAACAGTGAAAAAAACGGTGCCATAAACGGGGTAATATCAAGTTCTGTAAAGTGCGGCAAAGAATAAAGACCGGTGATCGGTTCAAACAGCTTTGCAAAAGCGGAGTTTTTAAGTTTGACCGGCACATCTTCATCAGGAAGTGGATCCCGTACTGTAAAATATACTGCATACTTTGTAAGGAACTGCTCGATTGCATTCTGCTTATCAACAGGAAACCACCCTGAAAGATGCAGCACTTTTCCATCAGCATGTTCTGCCATTGAAGAACGCACACGCTCATACCTGAACTTATTTTCCATTTCTTTTCGGAAAGCTTCAAGCTGCGGCAATGCACGAGCCAGATCCTTGAACTTATCTGTGATTCCCGCCTGCCGCTCATTCAATTCGGAAATTTTTATTTTCAGTTGATCCAGCGATATTTCTGGCAGATGTACTTCATCTGCAGCAATCGATGACACACCATTATGCTCAATTACAACGAAATTGACATTATTCTCAAATTCATTTATCGGCACAATGCTGTTTTCCGACTTGTCCAGCAGTTCAAATTTCTTTGCGGGAAGGGTAAAGAAACGAAAAACGACTCCTGCAGAAGCTAACTTCTGTATGAGAGCCGGATCAAAGGTACCCCATGGCTCAAGAAGCGCCAGATCTTTACCTGATGTAGCCAGCTCCTGGGAAATTTTCTCATTCGCACTGTCCAGTGATTCATACTCTTCGATAATTGCTTCCGGTAATTTTTCAGAATACTCCGAATGTGCACCAGATCCGACAGTCTCGATCTTTTTCAGACTGGAAATCACCTTGTCACACCGCCGGATAAGACTCTGAAGAGATTGATTCTGAGCAGTTTCAGCCGATTCATCACTCTGAACGATATGTACAACACCAAGTTTTCGCAGCGAATCCAGAAACTGTTCACGTTCTTTATGATAGAGCAGAAGCTCCAGTCGTTTCATTGCAACAACCATATTACATCGCCTCCGCCAGAGCTATTTTTGCTTTTAAAATCTTTTGTGAAGATTTACTGAGATTTTCTTCATCCTCAAGAAATCTCTTTATCCTTCGAATTGCTTCTTTGTATTCAGGAATCTGCACTTTTTCGTAAAGGTTGACCTTCTGAGTGGTCTTTTTACGGGCGTATTCAAGAATTTCAACTTTCTTTTTTGCAAGGTCGAGTTTTATTTTCAGACTCGCAAGTGTCTTTAAAATTTCAATACCGGAGGGGATCCAGGCCGGTGATGAAAAAAGACTGTAGCGCTGCACGGTGAACGAAACTCTTTCCAGAATCGGCGTTTTCACCCCAGCGATCTTTTTGATCAGTACATTAACATCAGAAACAGCCACCATCCCCTGCGGCAACTCCCCCCAGAGCCTTTGAAGCACCGATAGTCCATCGTATTGATTCTTCAGTTCCTGCTCGATCACAGTAGTCTCTTCACGTGCTTTTTTTACTTCAACCCGCAAAGCAGATTCTTTCGATATCAGCGTTGGAAGTGCATTTTCACGCACTTTCAACCCTTTATTGAGCTGCTGCAGGTATGTTTTATTATATTGAAAATTAATCGCCATGCGTTACCTCATCAACTGGCATAATTTACTGCCATTGTTAACTTGCATTACCAACCCAGTAGGTATCCATGATCTCCTGTTTGATACCGACTTCATCACGAGTGAAGTATTTTCCAAACAGCTTCCATCCGGTTTCAAGCATCACATCAACATCGACATTGATATCGATAGCCAGCAGTTCACGCGAGTACTCACGGGCGAATTCGATTGTACGACGGTCGTATTCGGTAAGATCAAACCCGTTATCGAGCTTTGTTTTCGCACCGGCAGCATCAGCATATAAACGGATTGCAGCGTTCATGACCTGCGGATGATCTTTTCGGGTTTTCTTTCCAATAACAAGCTGCTTGAGACGAGACAAACTACGGAATGGGTCGACAATGACCTTTGAAATATCGGTATCACGACGCAGATACAACTGTCCCTCAGTGATATACCCCGTATTATCTGGAATTGCATGAGTAATATCACCACCGGAAAGTGTTGTCACTGCAATAATTGTGATCGATCCACCATCAGGAAATTGTGCGGCTTTTTCGTAAATTTTTGCAAGATCACTATAGAGCGATCCGGGCATCGAGTCCTTGGAAGGAATCTGGTCCATACGATTTGACACAATAGAAAGCGCATCAGCGAAAAGGGTCATATCGGTGAGCAGACACAGCACTTTCTTTTTATGTTCAACAGCAAAATACTCAGCTGTGGTAAGAGCCATGTCGGGCACCAGGAGACGTTCAACCGGTGGATTTTCGGTAGTGTTCACAAAAGCGACAATACGATCGAGCGCACCGGCATTATCAAACAACGTTTTATAGTAAAGATAGTCATCATTGCTCATTCCCATACCGCCAAGAATGATAACATCAGCTTTTGCACGAAGGGCCACGGTAGCCATTACCTGGTTGAACGGCTGATCCGGATCGGCAAAGAAAGGTATTTTCTGTCCGGTGACCAGAGTATTGTTAAGGTCAATACCGGCAATACCTGTCGCAATCAGTTCTGATGGCTGTCTGCGGCGCACCGGGTTTACAGATGGTCCACCGATCTCTACCTCTTTTCCATCAACTTCAGGTCCACCATCGATAGGCTGACCATATGCATTGAAAAATCTTCCTTTAAGTTCATCAGAAACTTTTAATGTTGGTGGTTTACCTAAAAAAACTACTTCAGCATTTGTTGCAATACCCTGCGTTCCGGGGAAAATCTGTAAAGTCACTTTTTTACCGACGATTTTCACCACCTGGGCAGGACGATTATCAACCAGCGCCATCTCTTCGTTAGTTACACCTTCCGCCTCGATGGTGACGGTTGCTTTTGTCACATTTTCGATATGTGTATAGATCTTCTGAAATGCCTTGGTTTTCATCAATGAAACTCCTATACTGCAGCCTGAGGTTGAAGTTCTGACACTCTTTTTTCAGCAACGAAAAGATCCAGTTCCTTTTCGAGTTTTTTGAACTGTTCATTCTGAAACTGCTGATAATTCATCTGTTTAAAAAGATTTATTATCCTTTTGAAATAAGCACCAATCTCTTCAAAACCTTCAAAGTTAAAATCAGCATTACATATATCAAGAACTTTGTTGACCATGTATTTCTGGCGATCCATCGGACTTGATGCATCGATGTGGTCGAATGCATCCTGCTGAAGAATGACAAAATCGATAATTTCCGCCTTATTGAAAATCACATGATACGAAACCGGAACACCATCATCACCAAGAATATTGATCTGATCGCGAGCTTCTTTACCGCGCAGAAGCATATCCTTAAGCTGCATGATATTTGCAACCCATCCGGGGGCAATAGTTTTATCAAGATATTCCGCGATTTCGGGGTATTCGAGATATTTTGAGTAACTGTCAATAGGATCCACTGCCGGATACCGTTTACTGTCGGCACGGTTCTGCGAAAGTGCATAGAAACAGCGGGCAGCTTTTTTGGTTGATTCGGTAACGGGCTCTTTCAGGTTTCCACCAGCAGGGCTCACCGTTCCGATAAATGTAATGGAGCCGGTTTTTCCATTCCGGAGGTTGACAAAACCTGATCGTGAATAGAAATTTGCGATAATAGCAGAAAGGTCCATCGGAAAAGCATCGGGTCCCGGAAGCTCTTCCATGCGGTTTGACATTTCGCGCAGTGCCTGAGCCCAGCGTGATGTCGAGTCGGCCAGAAGCAGCACTTTCAAACCCATTGTCCGGTAATATTCTGCAATAGTCATCCCCGTATAAACGCTCGCTTCACGAGCGGCAACCGGCATGTTTGATGTATTACATATTATAATAGTGCGCTCCATGAGCTTGCGACCGGTGCGCGGATCATCGAGTTCAGGGAATTCGGTAAAGATTTCGACGACTTCATTGGCACGTTCACCACAGGCAACGATAATGATCAGGTCAGCATCAGCATTTTTTGATAGTGCATGCTGAAGCACCGTTTTACCGCAACCAAACGGTCCGGGTATAAACCCAGTACCGCCTTCAGCGATCGGATTCATGGTATCGATTGTACGGATACCGGTTTCCATGATCTTGAATGGACGCGGTTTATTTTTATAACATTTTACTTCCATCTTAACCGGCCAGCGCATGGTCATTGTGCAGTTGCGCTCACTGCCATCACTGTTTGCAATAACAGCAATTGTATCACTGATCGTATAATCACCTTCTGCCATCACCGACTTGATCGTACCGGTACCCTGGAAATTGAACGGTACCATAATCTTGTGGTCAATCCATCCTTCCTTGACATTCCCAAGCCAGTCACCAGCGGCGACTTCTGTGCCGGGTTGTACCAGCGGAGTAAAATGCCACTTTTTATTCTCTTCAAGCGGGAACGTGTATTCACCCCGTTTAAGAAAAACGCCTTCCATCTTATCCAGGTCGTTCTGAAGACCATCGTAGTTTTTGGAAAGCATCCCGGGCCCCATTGTTACCTCAAGGAGCCTTCCGGTGAATTCAGCTTCACATCCAACAAACAGCCCGCGGGTGCTTTCAAACACCTGAACATACGCGAACTTTCCGGAAATCTTTATCACTTCCGCCATCAGACGGGTACCCTTCAGTGTGATATAGCATATCTCGTTCTGTGCCACCGGTCCGTCAACCTCGATGGTGACCAGATTGGCGACGACACCGACCACTTTACCTCTGGTGCTCATCTGTATTCCTCCAAATTATACTTTCAGTTACAAACTGTTTTCAGATAGTTGTATTTATTGAAAAATCAGATTTTCTGAAATTTCAACACGTTTATATATCGATCAGAAACCCTTGGGGACCGTAAATCCGGAACATAATTCTTTGACTAGAAGATCCAGCCGATCTCTACCGGCTTCAGGATCAAGGTTTTTCCACCGTTCAACCATGAGCAGTTTTATTACAAATGCAAGTATGGTCTCGATTGAAAAGTAAGAAAAACAGGTCAGATCGTTGAGTATATTCCACCGGAGTGTATCAAGAGCTTTTTCAAACTCAATCAATGAACCTTTTGATGCAGCAATTACCTGCTCAACCCACGGCACACTGCTCCCAATGCCGAAATCGGGCGCATTTGACCTGAGTATAGCTTCCGCAACCTCATTTCGTCCCAGTACAATCATGTTTACCGGTTTCTCACGTTCAGTACCAAGCGCTTCGATATGTTCAATTTGCCGACGATAATTAATTCCAGCGATGAGATTTTTTAAATCTCTCTCAAAGGAAAACCATTCAGCAACAAACGCATTGTCGTGGCTTGTAACTGCATCATAAAAAAGCCATGTCAACTGATCTTCCTTTGCAAGCCCCGCAAACAGTTCCTTCCCCTCATTTATTACAGCTTCCAGATACTCCTGCATATATGCGGGGAGAATATCAGGGTTTTTTATCCCCTCAGAAAGCTCTTCACGGGAAAAATACCCGCGGGAGTCAAAAGCGATCTCCTTTTTATCTATAATAGAAACCAGGTTCTGGTTATCAAATGGGAAACGCAGTAATTTAAGCAGTTCACGATCAGATACGTCAATCTGTTCACTGATTTCCTGCATGAGTTCACCGAAACTGACTGACAACTTCCCGTCATCAAGGATTATATCCGGAAGACCCGCTACCAGATAATAATAGTTTTGTCCCATGTTTATTCACCAAAGAGATAGGTACGGGTTTTAGCACGCAGGTACTCTTTAAAAAATTCCTGGAAATCTTCATCAGTCAGACTTATCCGATACGATCCATCAGCAGGTCCGATTTTGAACCCGGCTTTGACATTATTGGAAAATGACAACTGGAGCCCCTTTTTGAGAAGATCCGATGCGCCTTTTTTGAACGCATCCTGCAGCTCACTCTGTTTATTGACCGGCAGAAGAGTTTCGAGTGTTGGTACTTCTCCTGATGAGATTTTCCAGTTCTGAACAACTGTGGAAACAAGTTCCTTAATTGTGGATGGATCGGAGAGAGAAACAGTGATCGCATCTTCTACCACGCGGGCACTCACAGTATTTGCAATCTGCTGTTTGATTGCAGAGATTGCCTGAGACCCGGAAAGTTTGAGTTCCGATTCAAGATTCCGCTTGATCTCAGCAGCCTGTTTTTGTGCATCGGCAACAATTTTTTCTCCCTGAGCTTTAGCTTCAGCAAGAATACCCGCCGCTTTACTTTCCGCTTCTGCTATTATCTGGCGTGCCCGCTCTTCACCCTTCTGGACACCCTCCTGATATATTTTCCCGGTAAGTTCCTGGATCTTTTGTTCCATCGGCTTTCCCCTGATCAGTTTGATATTATATAATTTTCTGTAAGTTACAGCGATTTATTGTAAATAGCCAGTACTTGTCAACTTTTCTGATTTTCATTATGTATTGTACAGTTTCCGCTTAGATATAAAAACATCGATAATCATATCATTAATTCTTTAAATATGCTCAACATTTTAATTCTACACCTACATATCGTTTTAACAGCGGTAATATTCATATATATATTCAGCCAACTCTCAAAATAGCTTTAGCGTTTAAACAGCGACTCCGGGAAAACCATCCTGAATATCATTTAATTCGGAAACGCAGCCCATTCTGCCGGATTGCAGAGCCCGGTAACGAAACATAGCGAGACCGGAAGAGACTTTTTGTAGTATTTATTATTCTTCATGTTCACAATTTCAGGCTATCACAGCTTAAATAGATGCATAATAAAGATTTTTCAGCTATTTATGCAATCCGGTTTCACAAAAATACGTTTGACTACTTTTTTAATATACATACAGATTGTTCTTTGTATCAATCATATAGATAAAAAAAGGCACTTGAACCCTGATTCATTTCCTTAAACATCAAAGTATTCAGAAACTCTCCTCCGATTTTTCCCTTTTGAATTTAACTCATGTTTTGAAAACAAACCCTACAACCGCTACCATGATTTAAATTTCATTAATCATAATTAACTTGTTCTTTATACTTAAGGCACATTAATGAAATACAGCTATTCAATTCTTCTTTTAATATCGCTGACTCTTCTATCAGGTATCTCCTGCAAAAACGGAACGACCGTAGTCTCTGAAGGTGTAAAAAATGGTATCCTCCACTTTGGTAACCAGACAGAGCCAGAGGATCTAGATCCGCATATCGTAACCGGAGTTCCTGAGTTTCATATTCTTCAGTCGCTCTTTGAAGGGTTGGTGACACCAGACCCTCGTGACCTTCACCCATTGCCAGGCGCTGCACGCTCCTGGGATATATCTGATGATCAATTAACTTACACCTTTCACCTTCGCAGTGAGGGAAGATGGTCTAACGGAGAGATGGTCAAGGCTGGTGATTTTGTTTTTTCCTTTCAGCGGATACTTTCCCCAGGTCTGGGATCAGAGTATGCATATATGCTCTACTGCATTAATAACGCGGAAAAATATAATAAGGGAATACTGACCGATTTTAATCAGGTCGGTACAAAAGCCACTGATGATACAACGCTTATCATCCAGCTGGAAACACCTGTCCCCTATTTCATGTCACTGATCATGCATGATTCATGGTATCCGGTGCACCCTGCCACTATCCTCAAATTCGGTAAAATGGACAGTCGCGGATCACGATGGACCCGCCCCGAAAATTTTGTTGGCAATGGTCCATTCAAACTCGTTTCCTGGGAAATCAATAAACTGATTTCTGTCAGTAAACGATCCAATTACTGGGATGCTGCAAATGTCAGACTCAACGGGATCAATTTTTACCCTGTCGAAAATAACCAGACTGAAGAGCGGATGTTTCGCAACGATGAACTTCATATGACAACGAATCTCCCATCACAGAAGATCGAATGGTATAAACAAAACCAGAGTGAAGTACTCCGGATAGATCCATATCTTGGCACCTATTATTATATTTGCAACGTAACCCGGCCTCCTCTTGACAACAAAAAAATTCGGAGAGCGCTTGCACTCTCCATTGATCGTCAGGCCCTTACCCGCGACATTTTAAAAGGAGGACAGATTCCTGCAGGAAGTTTTACACCTCCTAATACGTCCGGATACACATTTAATCCGGTTATTACATTTGATACCACTGAAGCCAGAAAACTGCTCGCTGAATCTGGGGTAAAAACCGGCGACTCTCTCCCGCCTATTTCACTATTATATAATACATCTGAATCGCACCATATAATCGCTCAGGCAGTCCAGCAGATGTGGAAACGGTATCTTGGAATCAATGTGACACTGGTGAATCAGGAGTGGAAGGTATACCTGTCATCAAAAACAAAAAAAGAGTATGATATCGCACGTATGGGTTGGATTGGTGATTACAACGATCCCAATACTTTTCTTGACCTGTGGCTCAGCGGTGGGGGAAACAACAACACCGGCTGGTCGAATAAACAATATGACAGTCTGATTTCTGCGGCATCTCAAACTGCCGATCCAGTTCACCGATTCCATCTTTTCAATCAGGCAGAATCACTGTTCCTTGATGAATTACCTGCCATACCAATCTATTTCTACACCAATGTGTATCTTCTCAAACCGAGTGTTAAAGGATGGTATCCGAACATTCTGAACATGCACAACTTCAAATTTATCTATCTGGAATAAGATGCTGCGGTTTATTTTTCGACGTATAGTACTGGAAACAATACCATCGCTGCTGGTGATAGCAACCATAACTTTTTTCCTTATCCGGCTTGCGCCAGGAGGACCTTTCAGTACCGAAAAATCAATATCTCCCGAAGTACTGGCGCAGCTCAACTCTTATTATGGTCTTGACAAGCCGCTTTTTGTTCAATACCTCAGCTATCTGGGGAATATTGCTACAATCAATTTCGGACCATCATTCAAATATCCCGGAAGGACCGTCACAGAACTTATCGCTGAATCGTTTCCGGTATCACTTGAACTGGGTCTTTATGCACTGTGTATCGCACTTGTTACTGGAGTCTTTGCCGGCCTTCTTGCAGCATCAAAGCCTTCATCATTGCGGGATTATCTCACCATGACAATCAGTATGGGAGGGATTTGCATTCCTACATTTGTAATGGGACCTCTACTGGTTTTAATATTCAGCTTGACACTTGGGTGGTTACCGGTTTCAGGATGGAGCAGCCTTTCAGACCGGATTCTTCCATCAGTAACTCTTGGAATGGTCTATGTCGCTTATATCGCACGCCTGACCCGTGGCGGGCTCCTCGATACTATGGTGCAGGATTTTATCCGAACAGCGCGGGCTAAAGGTCTTCCCGAACGGACTATTCTTACCCGTCACGCACTTCGTGGAGCATTACTCCCCGTACTCTCATTTCTGGGTCCAGCAGCTGCCGGGCTGATCACCGGCTCATTTGTCGTCGAAACAATTTTTTCGATCCCCGGCCTTGGGAGGTTTTTTGTCACTGCCGCATTCAACCGCGATTACACCATGATTATGGGAACGGTTGTTTTCTATGCTTTTATCATGATCCTGTTTAACACGGTTATCGATATTGTAAACGCATTACTAAACCCCAGACTCAGGAGCAGCATCCGATGAAAAATGCGCCTGCCACCGACAGAGGGAACTCACTGTTTCAGGATGCGCTCCGTAGGTTTATTCGAAACAGACTTGCGGTTTCAGGTTGCATTCTGTTAACAGTTCTGATACTGCTCTGCCTTTTTGCGCCGCTACTGACTCCCTACACCTACGATTACCAGAACTTATCGCTTGGAGCAATTCCGCCGGGAAATGGGCACCTACTGGGAACCGATGTCCTTGGCAGAGATCTGTTTACCCGCATACTTTATGGTGGAAGAGTTTCTTTTGCTGTAGGAATATGTGCGACACTCGTTTCAGTACTGATAGGTGTAAGCTGGGGAGCAATCGCAGGATGGTCAGGTGGAAAGATTGACACATTCATGATGCGCTTTGTTGATATTGCTTACGCATTCCCTTTCACCATATTTGTTATCATTCTGATGGTCTTTTTTCAGCGGAGTCTGGTGCTGCTGTTTGTAGCAATCGGAGCTGTCGAATGGTTGACAATGGCACGAATTGTACGCGCACAGGTAATGGCACTGAAACATCAGGAGTTCATTGATGCAGCGATCGGGCTTGGTTTGCGACAACACCAGATCATTATTCGCCATATCCTCCCCAACACTTTAGGGCCGGTTATTGTCTATGCGACACTAACCATTCCGGCAATTATGCTGCTTGAAGCATTTCTGAGCTATTTGGGGCTTGGCGTACAGCCACCTGCAAGTTCCTGGGGAATTCTTATCAGGGAAGGGACCGAATCCATGGAAACGTATCCGTGGCTGCTGATCTTTCCTGCAATAATTCTTTCAGTTACCCTTTTTTCACTTAATTTCATCGGGGATGGTTTGCGTGATGCGCTTGACCCCCGTTCATCACGGGAGTAACAATGCAGCTTCAAATCAGTAACCTGACAACCTCATTTCACCTCAGGAAAGCCATTGTGCAGGCAGTGCGCGGAGTGTCTTTTACCGTTAATCGTAGCGAAGTTATCGGGATAGTTGGTGAATCGGGATCAGGTAAATCGGTGCTTGCTTTATCACTCATGCGGTTACTTCCACAACCTCCGGCTTATATTTCGGGTAAAGCACTTCTTGACGATATAGACCTTATTTCCTGCAGTGATACACAGATTCGCTCCATAAGAGGTAAGCGGATCAGTATGATTTTTCAAGACCCGCTCAGTGCATTCAACCCCTATATGCGCTTATCGGATCAGCTCATTGAACCATTGTTATACCACAATAAAATCAGCCGGAAAGAGGCTCTCACTATTGCAACTGATCTCCTTTCGCGAACCGGCATAACAGATGCACATAAGAAAATTACAGCATATCCACATGAATTCAGTGGCGGAATGCTTCAGAGAGCAATGATCGCAATGGCACTGACCAGTAAACCTGATGTTCTCATTGCCGATGAAGTAACAACTGCACTGGATGTCACTACACAGGCACAGATTCTTGACCTGCTGAAATCCTTACAGCAGCAATATTCTTTGTCTATACTTTTTATAACCCACAATTTAGCCATAGTATCATCATTTTGTGATCGCATTCATGTCATGTATGCCGGTATAATTCTTGAAAGTGCACCAACCTCAACACTTTTCAGAAACACTGCACACCCTTACACTAAAGCACTCATCCGCTGTGTGCCATCACTGGACAAGCCTGTCGACTCGCTATATATAATAGGAGGCCCGTCCTATGATCCATCACACCCACGGGAAGGGTGCCCGTTTGCCCCGCGATGTGAATATTGCAGTCCACAGTGTCAATCATCTACTTGCTCACTTGAAGAGGTCTCCAGTGGCCATTTCAGTGCATGCATCCGAGTCAGGATGGGGGAAATTTCACTATGAACCAGACGGGCAATCTTCTTAACATTATCAATCTTTCAGTAACGTACCCGCAGAAAAATTGTCAGTTTAAAGCGCTCAGCAATATCAATTTATCTATAAAAAAAGGTGAGATTGTAGGTCTGGTTGGAGAATCCGGGTGTGGTAAAACAACATTGGGAAGAACAATTGTACAACTGCAGAAAGAAGAGAGTGGCAGCATAACACTTGACGGAACGGATTTACGTTCGATGAATACGTCGCAACTCAGAGCCATCCGTAAGAAAATGCAGATGATTTTTCAGAACCCCTACTCATCATTGGACCCGCGAATGAGCATCCTCGATATAATTGCCGAAGCAATTCCTCATCGTTTGTCATCACTACAAAAAATTGCGCAGGTTTCTGAGCTTATGGTAACCTGCGGTCTGGAACCTGACATGATGCGAAAGTTTCCTCATGAATTTTCCGGAGGACAGCGCCAGAGAATTGCCATCGCCCGGGCACTAGCCGCTAAACCATCACTGATTATTGCCGATGAACCTGTTTCATCACTAGACGTTTCGGTTCAGGCTCAAATCCTGAATACGCTCAAAAAATTACATCAGGAACTCTCATTGACAATGCTTTTTATCTCTCATGATCTTGCAGTTGTAAGGTATTTATGTACAACTGTTGCTGTCATGCAAAGAGGCATGATTGTCGAATATGGTCCGGCAGAGCAGCTGTTTAATTCACCCTCACATCCTTATACCCAGACACTTCTTAACGCCATTTCAAAGATTGATCCCGATTTTAGTTCTGAATCTATTTAAGTGCCTGTAGTGAAAAGGTTCTAATAGACAATTCATTAAAGCTAATTTATAATTAATATCTGATCACATTCCCTGCATGGTATGCCATGTAGTATTATTAATTATAATAGAACAGGGTTTAAACATATCATCTTAGAGGTACAGTGCTGAAAAAGAATAAACATCAGGAATCAGTTTCTGTTGATGAAAGCAGAGAAGCGGATCTTCAGATTGCCCGAAAAATTCAGGCAGCGATGATACCAAGGTCATTTCCAGTAGTTGAGGGGCTCGAACTTAACTCACTGTATCTACCCTGTGGAGCTGTAGGGGGAGACCTTTTTGATGTCATCCAACTATCCAATGATGTTCTGGCTTTTTTCATTTTTGATGTTACCGGTTTTGGGGTTTCATCAGCACTGATATCTGCAATGGCGAAGGTGTGTTTTAATAATCATATCAAACCAGGCGTCTCACCAAGAGCTGTAATCGAGCGCGTGAACCTGGAGATGGTACGGGATATTTCTGCAGATTTTTATATCACTGCATTCCTGGGATACCTTGACTTCCACGACAACAAACTCACCTATTGTAATGCCGGACATGCCTATCCGCTTATTTTCAGTAAGAAAGATCAGACAACACTGCCTCTTCGTACACAAGGTACATTTATCGGAGTTTTTGATAATGGATTCTTTGAAGAGCAGCAGGTTTATATAGGTCCGGGTGATTCTCTAATCATGATCACTGATGGACTTTATAGAATCTTTTCAGAGAATCTTCATGAAGGCCGTCTGCAGTTTGAGCAGACAGTTCGTGACATGTTTTCAACATCTCCACCAGCGGCATTTCTCGATATGATTAAAACCAGATTCAATCAAATTACACAGAATGGTTCTATGGATGATGATGTTACTGCGATCGTCGCCGAAGTACTTACTCAATCCCGCAAAAGTCAGATTAAGGAAAAGCTCGCATTCAAATCAGATGATCCCGTATATCTTCAATCGATAAACTATTATGAGGAGATCGATCGGACCATTGCTGTTATTTTAAGCACAATGGATGCGTATGGTTATCTGGATGATCATATCCGGAAAATGAAAGTTGTTCTCTCCGAACTTCTTGTTAACGCAATTCTTCATGGAAATAAGCGTGACTTTTCAAAAAAAGTAACTATTGGACATATCGTCGATAAAAAGGCTGCGACGATTTCCATTCTCGATGAAGGAAATGGGTTTGATCCATCAAAGATCCCCGACCCTACTCTTCCCGAAAATCTTGCGAGAGATTGTGGACGCGGTCTGTATATCGCCTACCATTATGTCGACCAGATAATGTTCAGTGAAAAAGGTAATCGTGTCACGGTCATTAAAAAACATGAAATGAACAATAGATGACTCAGATCAAAATCGCTATTGCCGGATACATGGGGTCCGGAAAAACTACATGTTCAAAACTTCTTGCCGGACTGGGTGGTGTAGTCATTGATGCCGACAAAGAAGCGAAACTGATCATGAACCAGTCTGATGATATCAAGAATTCACTTACGCGGACGTTTGGGCCAGATATTGTGGTTCACGGTGAAATCCATTACTCACTATTAGGAAATGTTGTTTTTACTTCAATCGGAGCTATCGAGAAGCTCAATCAAATTGTACACCCACTGCTGCTGAAACATATTAATGACCGTATTTTAAGCTGTTCCGATCAAATCGTTGTTCTTGATGCTGCACTTGTTCCATTATGGAGAATCGAATCCTGGTTCGATTATCGATTATGGATCGATGCTGACTTCGAAGTCCGCCTTCATAGGCTCTACAATCTCAGATCAAAAGGTAGCATCGAAATACATGAATATACCCGACGTATGAAACTGCAGGAAGAGCTCTTCCAGAAACCATCAAAGGAACTATGGGAATACATTCCTAACGAAGACTCCGATCATGCTTTTTCAGAACATATTATGAAATGGACCAACAAAATTACCCGTTACCGAACACGGGAGGGACTTTGAAAAACAGCTATTCTACACTGATTTTAACATTTTTAATAATTTTAATCTCATGTCAGCAAAAATCTACAAGAGAGCAACGGTTTATCACTGGCAAGGGTGATACGCTCACCGGACCACTGGTGGCAATGCTCGATCCGGGCCAAAAAGCGGATTCGATTCGCTACCGTGATGTGCTTGTTCGACTTGGATTAACCCTGGGAGTCGAGAATCGAACACCTGATACTCTGGATTCACTGCTGGCCAGCCAACTCAGTATGGAATCTGGCGTTGAGTGGTCGATCCAGGCCGCAAATCTCATTCATGATGCTGCACTCAGGGTCAGGGAAAAACTTGAAAGTACCCAGAATTGTTCTACTGCAGTAGCTTTTGCCGAATCCCTGTTTCAAGTGGTTAATGCTGGCAATAATTTCCCTTTTCCCAGAATTTCGGCACATTTATCAACAGATAACAAGATAAATTGGATCAGTGATATTTTTGCTGAACTGTTCAACCTTGATGGGCCAACGGCAACTGCTTTAGCTGTTTTTACTAACCAGCAGACTCCTGCACAGGATAGCAAAAAGCTCTTGAACAATATAAAAGGTCTTGTATTTGATTCCACGATTCGCTCCGACACAACTACCCGCAGACAAAAAAACAGAAAGAAACCTGAACAGTCTTCCAAAGTAGTTGAAACAGATATTTTGAAATACCGTGATCAAAACTCCATTCTTGAATCAATCACAAAACACATACCGGAGATCAAATCATTATATAAAACGCATTTGAAACGTAACGAAAATCTCAGTGGAACAGTAAAAGTTTCATTTAATCTCGCCCCGGATGGAAAGGTTCTTGAAGTTTCCATTGCCAAAACAGATATTGTCGATAACGGCTTTCTCGAACCGTTATTAAAGTATTTAAAGCAGATCGAATTTAAATCAATTCCGGCAGAAGCTGGAAATATGAGGTTCGAGTTCCCGTTTGAATTTGATCGTGATATGTAGCATTTCGAGTCTCTGAAAGGTCTATGCTTAAGGAACACTCCTCATTTGTTAAGCAGTCAATTGCGGTTCTTGACTGTTTTCTGATCTTCGTATCTTTCTACTGCGCCTATCTCATTACGGGTCTCTATCGGGAATTACTCCCCTTCTATAATTATTGGGTGATGTTTGTCGGATTTCTGGGATTTTACCTCTATTTTGCTTGGACCCGCTCACTTTTTTCTATCCTGCATTTTAACTGGATGAGCGGTTTGCTGCGGCGGACAAGCGCCATATTCATATCAGCAGCTTTTCTGGGTGCTGCAATCCTGTATCTCATACCCGACAAACACAGTCGCAATCTCTACATCTCGTTTGCAACCATTGCATTCTGTTTTATCTCAGTAGAAAAACTACTTATCAAAAAACTCATCGCAAACATCCGGCGTAACAACCGGAATACCACCCCGATTATTCTGGTTGGTCGAGGACGTGATGCAGCACAGATCAATCAGGAAATATGTGCTCATCCCGAATGGGGACTTAGAATTATCCGCAAACTCGATCTCAGTATCCCGCCTGGCGAATTCGAAGAGATCCTTAAAAACTGTTATGTTGAAGAGGTCTTCTTCTGTATCCCCCGCAAACTCACCAACGATGGGTATCCCGTAGACACTTATCTTCAAATATGCGAAGAGATGGGACGACCGGCCAGAATTTTCCTCAATATTTCAGGTGCAACATTCTATGCCCGATGGGAATATCATCAGTTTCTCGATCGTTCAACACTGGTCAGTCATACGGTGGAACTCGATCCAGACCAGATTTTGTTTAAACGCATCTTTGATGTTGCGGGTGGACTGGTCGGGCTTGCGATTTTGGTCACAGTGTACCCATTCCTTGCGACTGCAATCAAACTGACGTCAAAGGGGCCTGTTTTTTTCAAGCAGGTCCGAGTCGGTAAAAATGGTAAGCGGTTTGTTATTTACAAATTCAGGTCGATGTCCAACGATGCTGAAAAACGTAAAAGGGAGTTGATGGCACTCAATGAGTGCGATGGGGCTGTTTTTAAGATGAAAGATGATCCACGGGTGACATCGATCGGGAAATTCATGCGTAAACTCAGTCTTGATGAACTTCCGCAATTTATCAATGTGATCAAGGGTGAGATGTCACTTGTCGGCACCCGCCCTCCTACCCCTGATGAAGTCGCCAAATATCAGAAATGGCACCACCGTCGAATCAGTATTCGTCCGGGAATTACGGGTATGTGGCAGGTTTCCGGAAGAAACGCGATCACTAATTTTGATGAAATTGTGAAACTGGATCTTAAATACATTGACAACTGGAGCATCTGGGAAGATATGAAAATTATCATAAAAACGGTGTTGGTGTTGTTTAAGCGGGAAGGGGCTTATTAACGGAAGTTTTCAATCTGAATGTGACACAAAAATATCAGGGGTGGGGGCACAGGCGTTAGCTTAAGGTCGAGCGTCATGCCGGTGAAAACCGGCATCCAGGAATGAGTCTAATGGATAAACAACCTGCAGTTTACATTTTAACGAGCCGAAGAAACGGTACACTATATACTGGTGTGACTTCAAATCTTATAAAACGAGTTTGGGAGCATAAGAACGATGTTATTCCCGGTTTTACACAACGTTATGGAGTTCATTCATTGGTATGGTTTGAATTTCATCCGACTATGTAGAGAGCTATAAACCGTGAAAAACATATTAAAGAGTGGAAACGCGAATGGAAACTGAACTTGATAGAGAAAGAGAATAAGAATTGGGATGATCTCTATAACTCACTAATGTCTGGATTCCGGCCTGTGCCGGAATGACGGAGCTAATGAATCCAGCTTGTCATCATAATGGTGATGGTTTGTGAACGTGTCGATCCAAAATTTGTTATTACCATATCTCTAAATATTTGTCTCCTGACGGGAACTGGGAAAAAGTCTGATGAAATCTAACAAAATTATTCTTATAATCCTCCTGACCATCTCTGCAATCTCAGCAGTCCAGTACGACAACTGGCGCAAACCGTTTTTCATTTATGCTGCCAGAGGCGGATATGTTCACTCCAGCTCCCCTTCACTGATGTTCTGGGATGATCTTTCTTCTGCAACTGTCTATGATTCGCTTTTCTGGTTCAGTGATTCTCAAGTCAAACGAAACCATCTGATAATCGAGCCAGCACTACAATATGGTTATCTCAAACCTGTTGCCCAAGGGTACGAAAACAAGTTTCTTCAGGGAGAATTACTTAACGAAATCCGTTTTTACAATTTGTTAGTTCGTCAGACTCTCAATGTCGATTCCCGCTATGAATTTGACAACTATTACCCCGGACATAAGGAACGGGGTGCTCGTGGCCGAATTGAAGAAGCGTATTGTCAGGTTGATTGGAAATACGGTTTTTTCCGGCTTGGGAGACTTAACCGCAATTGGGGACCATTTCCCGATAGAAGCCTAGTGTTATCAAATAACCCCTACACCTATGATGCTCTTGAGTGGCAGGTACATTCCTCTGTGTTTGAGTTCAGACATATTGTTGCGGCATTTCCCTATGAAAAAACTTCCTGGGATACCGATAATGGCAGTGTGTGGAATCGTTATTTTGCCGCTCATTCTCTTTCAATAATGATCAAAGACTGGGTGACAGCAGGTATAACCGAAACAGTGCTTTTCACAAGAGAAAAAACAATCCCGGATCTTCAGTATATCAACCCCTTCTCAATTTATACGGTCACCAATACCAATCAGGAGGGAGAGGGAAACCTGATGCTTGCATTCCACTGGGATATTCACCCCTTCACGAAGAAAGTGGCTCTGAAAGGTCAGCTTGCCTTTGATGATTTTCAGGTTGACAATGAAATTGAAACTGATAAAGAACCTGCTCATTGGGGAATAGATTGCGGTGCCTACTGGTACGATCCACTCCCGCTCAAACTCAAGCACACTTTTTATGGAGAGTTTACAACACTTTCCGAATGGATGTACACCGTTCCGGATAACAATTCTAATCGAGGTGAACGCTACATCTATCTGAGAAAAAGTCTCGCTTATCCCGAAAATGACCTGACCAGATTTACAATCGGTGCTCAGGCTATCGGGTGCAATTACTGGCTCGCAGATGTACAGGTTTCCTATAGTGAAAAAGGTAATAAAAATCCAAATAGTTTATGGAATGACCATACACATACCCCCGGCCTCCCATTTGACGGTCTCCCGGATATTAAAGAAAAAACAATCTCATTCCTTCTAAACGGTCGTGGTTATTTCAGAGACTATGCAGACATCTGGGTTGGCTTTGGCGGTGCATGGACAAAGAATAATAATAATGTATCCACCGGATCGTACTCGTTTGATCCGGTGATACAGGCTGGTTTATCAATTCATTTCAGTGATCTTTATGTCAAACTACCCGCAAAACAGCTCTGAGCACAATTGCTGCAATGATAAGCCCCTTCTCACTATCCCAGAAAACGGGCTGTCTATTCACTCACGGATGACAGTTATTCTAAAGCAACTTATTGAGCTAAAAACTACTGACTGCCTTAGTATCGATTTTAAAAATCTGTATTTTTCATACCTTGACCTCTTCGATAAATATCAGAAATCGGTACTTGAACACAATAGCAGAGTCGCGACATGTAAACGCAGCTGCAGTTGCTGCTGCAATCACTGGGTCGAAGATGTTAACTCATTTGAAGCAGCTATCATCAGTGAGTACATTCAACAAAATCTTCCACATCACATACCATCAATAATAAAAAAGTGTAAGAGTGACAACCAGCAACTTGAACATATTGAAAAATGTATTATTAATCATCCGGACATTTCTGAAAATCAGCTCGATCACACAGATCTTCTGCTGTCAGTTTTTTATCAGTACAAACGCCCCTGTCCATTACTGGACAAAAACGGCACATGCACCATCTACCCCGTGCGTCCTCTCACCTGCCGGATCTACATGAGTTTCTCCGATCCCTCCTGTTGCGATCCTGAATATATCAATGAAGATGATACCCCGACCTATCTTCTTGATGTTGAAGAGGAAGCATCTGAACTGCTGGATCAGCTACATTTCAAGTTTTTGAAATTTGAGGGTAACACGGGGTTGCGGTCGTTACTGTTGAGCCATTTGAGTGGTTCGGAATAGTGTACTAAATAAGCAACTCATCCCAAAAGGTAACCGTCCATCGGCACCCGACAAGGTTTTTGAAACAGAAGTATCTCTAAATAAAAAGACTGATAGACCGATATCATTTATGATATCTACTGTCATGTACGGCAATCTGGTTATACGGCCGTCTTTTCTACCTTCTCAGCAATCTCACGCATCAACCATGCCCGCATGATTTTAACCTGCTCATACGTCACCTCTTCCCTTGCTGCTTCCTTGATCTCTTTCAATCTCCCGGATTCTATTGTCGGAATTATTTCAAGCAGATGCTCTCTGATCTCCTGCGGAACCAATTTGTCAACAGGAACATCCCACCCCTCAAGAATACACTTTTCTATATGCTCCGCAATTGTACCTTCTGCAAGTGACCGTTTCTGTGCAATCTCCCGGACCGAATATCCCTGTTTCACATAGTTCCAGGTTTCAGTAACTGTGTCACTTTTTTCTATTTTTGATTTCCGGGGAGGACGTTTTTCTCTTTGCCATGGTTCATCAATTTCCGATTGAACCTGAACACCACAGTGTTCCCTTATTTCGGCAAGAAACATATCACCATACGTCTCCATTTTCACTTCTCCAACCCCGTGCACATCAAACATTTTCATGCGCGTAGTGGGACGTTTTATGGCCATCTCGTGAAGTGACCGATCGGCAAAAACCACAAATGGAGGTACACCTTTCTCATCAGCAAGCCCTCTTCGTAAAGCTTTAAGCTTTGTAAACAATTCCACATCTTCTTCAGCATATACAGTTTTCTGTTTTCCGGATGCTGATTCCTTTTCTTTCCAGGCCCTGACAAGCACCTTTGCTTCTCCGGCAATAACCGCTTTTGCCTGGGGGGTCAACTTAATGACCGAATACTCATCTTCAGTACGCACAATCAGATCATTTGCAAACAGATGATCAAAGAGTGTTCTGGCCTGTCTGGGATCAAGATGCTTTCCCTTGCCATACACATCGAGTTCATTATGCCGTAACTCTAAAATTCGGGCACGTTCCGATCCTCTGATCACATCAATAATGTGCCCTGCACCAAACCGTTGCCCTGTTGATGCAATCGTCATTAGCAGCAGCGACGCGTCACTGGTGACATCAACCATCTGTGCTTCACTGACACAGATATCGCAGGTTTCACAGCTCTTTTTTGTATAGGTCTCACCAAAATAACTCAATATACGTTTGCGACGACATGATGACGACGCTGATGCATAGGCAACCATTTCGTTAAGAGATGCAATAAGGCGGCGGCGCTCGTTCTGTTCAAGTACCTGATCGATAAAATATTTAATCCGTGGTATATCACCATAACTGAAAAACATCACACACCGTGATGGTTCCCCATCACGACCTGCACGCCCGGTCTCCTGATAATAGGATTCCATGTTTTTTGGAAGGTCGCCATGAATCACATATCGAACATTGGGCTTGTCAATTCCCATACCGAAAGCTATTGTCGCAACAATAACATCAACTTCATCGCGATTAAACGCATCCTGATTCCTGTGACGAGAAGCATCATCCATACCGGCATGGTACGGAAGAGCCCTTATTCCGGCATCGCAGAGTTCTTCAACGGTTTCATCAACACCTTTTCTGCTCATACGGTATACGATACCCGGCTCACCTTTGTGCTCGTTGATAAATTTAATTATCTGTGATTCAACATTACCTTTGGGGATAACTTCATAAAAAAGATTCGGCCTGTCAAATGATGCACGCACCACTTCCGGGGCACGCAGCCTCAGCCGATCGGTAATATCCTGAGCGACCCGATGCGTTGCAGTTGCGGTAAAAGCGGCTATGGGAACATCTGGAAAATGTCGGCTTATTGACGAAAGATTGAGATAATCCGGCCTGAAATCATGCCCCCATTCACTGACACAGTGCGCTTCATCAATTGCAAACAGACACACCTTAATCTGTTTAAGAGCCGTAATAAAACTATCCATTGAAAAGCGTTCCGGTGAAACATAGAGCAGCTCGAGCTGCCCCGATACAAGACGTCGCCAGGCATCAGAACGCTCCCGCTCCCCCTGCGCACTGGTTATTGAAGCCGCAGAAAGACCAGTATCGGTGGCAGAATCAACCTGATCTTTCATCAGGGAGATCAAGGGACTGATTACTACACAGGTACCCTCCAGAAGATGCGCCGGCAGCTGATAACATAGTGATTTCCCCCCTCCGGTGGGCATTATTGCAAGACAATCTCTTTTGTCTAGTACTGCACGTATGACGTTCTGCTGATTGGGCCGGAAACTGGTAAACCCGAACACCTCTTTCAAAACGGTAAACATCCGCCGTTCAGAAACGGTGCTGATATCATCGATCTTGCGGTTTTTTTCCCCACCACCACGCTGCACCGTTGCAGCCTGATCACTCCATTTCCCCTGCTCGAGTTCGAAAACTCCTGCAATTAATTTCCAGCATGGGGTCTCATGTCCATCCCAGTTTTTTGGGCGATACGGTTCAGACAACATAACTGTCACCAGACAGTGCCTTGCCGGACGATATCCCTTTTCGAGCTTCTCTATAAAAAAGGGATCGACGATTCGACTTGTTAACCTTTCACCCGATGGATTGACAAAGCCGGCATTCCACTTAACTGCGCCACCACCGTTTTGAACCGAGTGAAACGCTTCAAATTCAAAAGCCTCTACAAGCTGCAATGTAGATCGCATTCCATCAGGCAGTCCCTTGAGGTACTCCTTTGTCACATACGGTTCACTATTGTGAAGTATATACCTTTCAGAGGAACGGTAGGCAAACAGAGCCTGCGAAGGAACAGTTCCAACAGATCGCCACTCACCACCGAGGATAGACCTGTTCTCCTGTTCATAGCCAAAATCCGGACCAGTTTCAGAAAGGGGAATCTCGAGAATATCACCCGGTCTGGGAAGGCCTCCGTCAGGCAGCATCAGAGATTGTTCTATCCGGCCATCATCAAGCGCAGACACCGGGCGTACCCAGATCCCCGTTGATGGATCAACACCAGCGACGCAATATGCATCCTTTTTTCGAGCGTTGGCAAGGCAAATGATTCTTTTCACTTCAATAACCTCTTTTAAAAAAAAACACAATTTGTTGAGAAACCAGTGAAGCTTACTGGCTTATGATGATAAAATACTCACTTCTCCATAAGATTCGGAAGTATTTTATTGCAGATTATGAAAAAATTCGAATCGTTCACAGGTTCAGCGTTAGAAGTTCAGAGTTCAAAGGTTAAAAAGTTCATAGTTTCAGAACCCTGACTCCTGAACGTTAAACCTGTGAAGGATGAAATAATTTAGCATCAGAAATGACCTTATGAAACATATCGCAGCATTAGGCCCCATTAATACCTTCTCTGAAATTGCAGCACAAATGTATGTCAAACGGTCTGCACCAGATACACAGATTGAACTATTTCCAACCATTAGAAAAGTTTTTTCTTCAGTTGGCAAAAAATGCGATATCGGGATTCTACCGATCGAAAATATGCTCAACGGGTATATTACCCCGGTACTCGATATGCTTCTTCACAGCCGGCTTACTATCATTGATGAACTTCTGGTGCCGGTGCATTTTTCGTTTGCTGGAAATGGTGCATCGATCGATGATATACATCGGGTATATGTAATGTTTGAATCACAGGGACAATGCAGTGATTTTCTGGAACAACTTCCACCGTCAGTGGAAATTATCCCAACAGAAAGCAACGGCGAATCGCTTGAGAGAATTCTCGAAGGCAATTCTGGGGATGGTGCAGTAATTCCTTCACATGCGCTCAGATCTTACACATTTTCCCTTACAGTTAAAAACATCAACGACTACCATGAGAACAAAACCCGCTTTATTGTTATTGCTGAGCAGGAGCAACCATTCAGAAAAGAACTTGCCTATAAAACATCGATCGCCATTCTTGAAGGTACCGACAGACCAGGTATGCTCAGTGATATTCTTTCTGCATTTGCCCAGCGCAGCATCAATTTACTTTCGATCATATCTCGTCCCACAAAGGAAACATTAGGCAAGTATCACTTTTTTATCGACATTGACGGATACGCTCGGGACAAGGTTATCCAGAAAGCTCTTGCAGATGTACGGAAATGCGGTTTTGTCAAACTTATCGGATCATTTCCAAAAGCCGTCCAGTCGGGAACTCAGGAAAATGAGCAGGTCGAAAAAAAAAGGATCCCGGTAAGTCCCTGGAGTCATGAATCTCACCAAAAGCCATTTGTCCACATTGAAAAAGGTGGCGATCCCTATTCCAATACTATAAAAGCCTTGGGCACAATAGATAAAGTACCAGTGAAAGGTAAACGGGTACTTTTGAAACCGAACCTGGGTCGTGTTGGCTCTCCGGAAAGCGGTATTGTAACAAATCCACAGGTTGTGGCTGCTGCAATTGATTTTTTCAGGGATGCCGGGGCATCATTCTGTGCTGTTGGCGAAAGCCCTATAACAGGTGTGGATGTTATGGAAGCATTTAAAGTTTCTGGTATTGAAGAGGTGTGCCGTCAACGTAACTGCCCGATTGTCGATATGGATATACGTCAGCCAGTGGAGATGGTCGTACCAAATGCAGTCGCTCTCGAAAAAGTGAGTGTCTGTGCGGATATTTTCGATTTTGACATAATAGTGTCTATACCAGTGATGAAAATGCACATGCATACCGGAGTTACTTTATCAATTAAGAACATGAAAGGGTGCCTCTGGTCGCGAAGCAAAGTTAATCTTCATATGTTGCCACCAGTCCCCTACTGTGATGACAAGCCTCTGAATGTCGCAGTTGCAGATATGGCATCGGTTTTATACCCCCACATTGCTCTCATTGATGGTACTACAGGGATGGAGGGTCTTGGCCCCAGTGCCGGAACATCAAAACCACTGGGAGTTGTCATTGTCAGCACAAATGCACTCGCTGCAGATGCCGCTGCCTGTGAAATAATGGGAGTCCCCCCTGTAAGCGTCCCCCACCTTCGTATTTTACAGGAAAGAGGAACAGGTACAATAGATTCAGCACAGATCACTGTCAAACCGGACCATTGGCGTACCTTTATCTCGCCATTTGCTGCAATACCACAGAATCTTTCTATCGCATATCCTGATGTCACCATTCTCGATGAAAACTCCTGTAGTGCATGCCAGTCTACCCTGCTCATGTTTCTTAAGCGATATGGTAGTGATCTCAAAGAGTATTTTCCGGATACAACGGTAACTGCTGCAATCGGTAAAGGCCATAAGGAGATACCTGCCAATGCATTGTGTATTGGAAACTGCACCCGCAAATTCCGCGATCACACTATTTATGTGTCAGGATGCCCTCCCGTGGCAAGCTCGATACTCAAAGCAATTAAAAAACATAAGGAAGGTGAATAAGTCAAATGGATTTTATAAAAGCAGCACAATTATCAGCTCTTACCAATAAAGAATTCATCTCCCTTTCTATCCTTGGACGAAAAATTGGCATTTTCAAAAACAGCGATGGAACCCTTTTTGTTACTGAAACCGGATGCAAACATCAGGGTGCAGATATTACACTGGGTAAAAGAGCAGGCGATGTATTCACCTGTCCACGACACGGATGGCAATACAATATATATACAGGGCATTGCCTTAACCATGAATCAGTTCGTTTACGAAGGTTTGATTATATTATTGAGGGTGATGATATTAAAATTTCCCTGACTCCAAAAGAAGATACAGATTGACAGCTTTTAAAAATATGTAGCCGGGCGGAAGATTACCGTAATTTAATTGCATCAAGGATATGCCAGCGGTAAAACTCTTTCAAAGTGGAACTCATAGGCATTGCTTCTAATTCCTTAACGAGTTCGGTAGTATTTTTCTCACAACCTCTCTCATGTAACTTGCTGAATGAACCAATACTGTGTATCATACATTCCTCTTTATAACGCAGTGCATGAAGAAACGCAGGATAAAAACCGAACCCTTTCAAATCGACATCAGTATCTATTTTAAAGGTACAGTTAAGTGTATCAATATAGGTACAGTACTGATATTTCATTAATTCACTGTAATGCTGTAAATACTGATCTGCATTTTTTAATCCTGCAATTTTTTTCCTGAGAGTTGCAGTGTATGCAGGAGTAAATATTTCAGGATGAAAACAGATATTTTCATCGATCTGTTCAAAAAGGTATCGTGGATTAGGCGCACATTTTCTCTGAAGTATCATGAAAATTGAATCCTTTTCGGCTGCATGATGCCCCAGATACGGTGAGAGGAATTGCGTTAGATATACCAGTGAAGGGATATTGACATAATGTCCTTTCTGTGCACCGATTCGAAGATACGACAACCCTTTTTCAAGAGTAATTTGCCTTCCGGTAAGCGCCAGCGCAGCACGAACAACCGGAGATGCGCTGGCTACCGAACAGTAGAACAATCCCAATCCCATACAGGCATCATACATGCAGCTATCCGTCTGGAGCAGTTTTTCCAGTCTAACGATTACCGAAAACCCCAGAATCGCAGCTTCAACAGGATTTTTTTCGATTATCCTGGATATCTGAAACCCCTTGATCCCACAGTAGATGAGCTCATGCAGCGGTAAATAACTGTCTTTACACATCTGGGCATAGTCAAGCCCTGATTGTATACAGGAATCAAGCTCTCTTTCGATAACTTTTTTTTCAGAAGTAGTAAGAAACTCATCCTGTTCCAGACGATACGTCCTTACCGAAACATTCAATAATCTGCTGATTTTAATGAGATCATGACGTTTTTCAATCCGTTCCAGACGATCTAACGCACGTGATACATCATCCCAGTTTCCCCGATATGCATCAAGAACAATTTCCTGAGAGATGCGGTCAGACTCTTTTGATACCCCACGATATTGGCAGTTCTCAGGTTCATGACGGTTTTTCACCTGTTTTTGTTCTACTGATGATGAAACAAAAAAAAATACAGTTGTGTCAAATTCCACCGTAAAACCCAGGCTGTCCGGACATTCTTTTTTTCCAACAGAATCAACATCAGAATGTACAGAATCGGTTCCAGCTCTTTTAAAAATCCGAACAGTGTCAGAGTTTGATTGTTTAATATCAGTGAAACGGAATTCTGAGGTTACAGCACTATCGCTGCATTCGATATCATCCCCAAATGAAACAGAAGTGAATATTACAAAAAATAGCACAAAATTTATAGAATATCTAATCACTGATAAATACTTGTCTCCATCTTTAAGCCTGAATACCTATCCCTGAAAAAAATGGGATTTCCGGCTCTATACCAAATATAACTATGGAGCAGCCGAAAGGTATAGTCATGATAAGTTCGGACCCTAAGGATTATGAGGGAGGCTGGGAAAATTTAACCGGAAGGTTCAAAGCACCTGGAATCAGAACTGTCTGCAATCACTGCATTGAATACGCAGTTTCTGTTCGATAAAATCGAATTCAATTTTGAATACCCTATTAGGAGGTTTAATACTGGAAATAAAAATCTTCGCAAAAAAAGAACCTGAAAAAAATCGGGGGTGGTATACGATGGTTTGGAAACGTTGGGTCTGGTTCTGGATATAATAGAAAAATTGTAAAAGTAAAGCGAGTGAGTAAAAATTAAAAAACCCCCTTAGGTGGCTATTAATCGCCAAAATCAGGGGGTTTAACTTAAATACGCCCTAAGGGATTCGAACCCCTGGCCAACGGATTAGAAATCCGTTGCTCTATCCAGCTGAGCTAAGGGCGCATAAATTTATATCGCTCCAAGCGGCACCGTGGTGCAAATTTTGTTGTAATGTCAAAACCGAGGTAATTATAAAAAGTCCTGTTTTATACTTCGATCCCAGGGGCGGGAAAAAAGTGATTATGGAGAGATTCAATTACCTCATTCAGCAAAACTTAAACTCGGAGTGGAGGGATTCGAACCCCCGACACCTTGGTCCCAAACCAAGTGCGCTACCAGGCTGCGCTACACTCCGTTTAAAGTGCCTATAATATACATATTTAACCATCAAAAAAGTAACTTTTTTATCTCTCAAAATAGTCCCACCCTGGGATAGGTTTTTTCATGATAATTAGAGCATTTTTTGAATTAGTGCATAACATATTAAGTTATACAAATTAATCGATATCGATCAATAAAAACACACATGGTTATTCACTTTATTAGGGAGGCAGAATGCTTAAACGTCTTGTACTTACATTTGCAGGTATCGGGTTATTCATTGGAACATCATTTGGGACCACTGTAAGCGGAACAATAACTGACAGTTTTTCAACTACACCAGTTAATAAGGTAATCGTACAATTACGATCTGGCAATCGTGTTCTTGGAACAGACACAACTGATGTGCAAGGGGCTTACTCAATTACCGTAACCGATTCAACAGGTAAATGTTCAGTACGGGCTATTCTGATAGGAACATATTTTACAAAAAGTGTTGATACCGCACTCTCATCTGCTCCACTTACTATTAATATAGCACTCTCAAAGATTATCATTTCAACAATATCCGGAGTTGTAAAAGACAGCGTTGCAGGCACCGCCCTTACCGGCGCAGTTGTTTCGTTAGGATTTGGTGTGAATGCACGACGGGACACAACCGGTGCAGATGGCGTCTTCTCATTTGATAGTGTTCGTTCAGGTACTCAAACGCTATCCGTTTCCATGGTAAATTATACCATTAAGAAAGTTCAGTTAACTGTTGGAAGCGCGGCAGTTACTGCAGATGTGGCACTTGTCGGGATTGCTTATGGTTCAGTCAGCGGAGTTGTATCCGATACATCGACAGGTCTTCCGATTAACGGAGCGATAGTAAGAATTGGTATCGGTAGTAATGCTCAAGTTGACACTACAGGACCAGATGGTGTTTACTCACTATCTGATATCAGAATCGGGAATCAGACCATTTCGGTCACTTGTTCAAAATACGTAAGCAAATCAATCCAGATTGCAGTAGCTGGTACAGCACCTGTAAAACAGAACTTTGCTCTAGTTGCATTACTTGTCACATCAGTTTCCGGTATCGTAACCGATCGTGGGAAAAGTACTCCACTGGCAGGTGTTATAGTCCGTATCTATAACAACAGAACTAATAAGTATGATACCACAGGTGCAGACGGAAAATATCAGTTCGCAGAAGTAAGTAATGGATCAGTAGTAATGATTGTCAGAGCTACTGGGTTTGCAGCACTACGTGACACATTTACCGTATCGGGAACAAACCCGGTTACACACAATGTCGCCCTAAATGGTAAAACAGCAATTAATTTACAACAATTGTCAAAAGGATCAACAACGCCACTCATCGTGCTGTCTGGAGATAAATTCGCTGTTACCAATATTTCCGGTGCTGGAAAGCTCACTATTTTCAGCCTGAACGGTAAATGTGTGTATAAAGCCGTTTTTGAAAAAAACAGAGCGTCTATCGCATTACCATCAAACATACTCTCAAGCGGTCTGTCACTGGTCGCACAGATCACCGTTGAAGGAAAAAGCTGGACTCAACAGATTTTTTCAACTAAATAGTACTGTTTTTCAGACATTTTAGTCCCAAAGGGTATCCCCATTTTCTTAATTGAGAATGGGTTTTTTTATTTTTTAAACCGTTCACAGGTCCAACGTTAAGTGTTCAAGGTTCGGAAGTGATAAGAGGGATAATCTTAACCTTCGACTTTGAACCTTCAAAAAAATCTATTGACTTTTTCCCAAATTAACCGTATATTTTAACTAATTAGTTAAACTTTTTAGATAAAGCGTATGGTTAATCACTATGGAAGCCTCAACAGAACAGAAAATCATTCAGGCAGCCCGCAAGGAATTTATCGAAACCGGGCTCTCAGGTGCCAGAATGCAACATATCGCTGAACGTGCAGGTGTGAACAAAGCACTGCTTCATTATTATTTTCGATCGAAAGAAAAACTGTATGAAGCAGCTCTCAAGGATGCCGCGTTCACCTTCTGGGGGACAGTTGAAACACAAATCGCTGATATTGAGCAGTCCGGGGACCTTAAAACAGTGCTGAAAACATTTGTCGGGATATTTTTCCGGATCATGAGCGCCAATCCGGACTTTCCAAAAATGTTTATACGTGAAATTGCTGATGGAGCAACCACTATCCCCTTTCTTAGCGAAACAATTTATAACCGCTTCGGCCCTCTGCTTCCAAGATTACAGAAAATCATTCAAAAAGAGTTATCACAGGATAACATGTTTCCTTTTGATCCCTTTCATCTTCTTGTCAATGTAATCGGCATGTGCATTGTTTCGGTTATTATGCAGCCAGTAGCACTGGCTATTACCTCAAAAATTGGCAAACCGATCGATTTTAATGATGATTTTTATCAGAAACGTATCGATTCAATTATTGAACTTGTTATCCATGGAATTTACAAACGGGATGCCCGGGAATGAACAGGATGTTTTTTTCAATTCTTCTTATTGTCGGAAGTACGTGCAGTGAAGTTTTATCGCTTCATGATGCACAGCAGGCAATGTTTAACAACAACAGTGACCTTAAAGCTTCAAAGCTTGAGATCGACAAAATGCAGTATGCTCTCAAGGAATCGCGGTCAGCACTATATCCATCATTAGATCTGTCTGGAGGAGTCACCTACTTTAGTGAAAAAGGTGAAGTTACCATCCCGCCACCTATAAACAGAACTATCGAAACAAGCAGGAATGACAGGATAGAAACCGGAATTGATTGCAGTTACCCACTTTTTACCGGCTTTGCACGTCCAAATGCGATTAAAGGAGCACAGGCAGAAATACAGCAGAAAGAAGCTTCACTGCGTGTTGCCCGCAATAGAGCATCATTTTCTCTCGCTCGTATCTATTGTCAGATGGACTTTTTTACCAGATCTCTTCTGACAGTGCGTAAACGTATTTCCACACTTGAAGCGCACCTTGAGCAGGTAAAAGCGCTTCGTGAAAGTGGATTATCAACGACAACCCGGGAACTTGAAGTGAAAAGTAAACTTCTCAATACACAGGTCGATCTCGCCGGAACACTTGCGGCATTCGATTCGCTCCGTCGTGAAGTGATCTATCTCACCGGAACACAGGACACACTCTGTATGCCACAGGAAAATTGTGAGTTTCTGGATTCAATTGCAATTCCAGCTGCTATCGATACACAGCGAGCCGAACTGGAATCTATCAGTGCTGCACTTGACCAGTTTGATGCTTCAATGAAAGTGATCAATTCAAAAAAATTTCCAACAGTTGCAGCAACCGCCGGGTACCGTTTTGGTCGTCCGGGGCTTAATGGTAATTCTGATGATTTTATGGGATATTTTATTGCTGGTGTCCAGGTCAGGTTTAATCTTTTTGACGGGTTTAAAACATCTGCACAATCGCATCAAATCTCTGTCAATAAAGATATTATCAGACAAAACAGGGTGGGCTCGATTGATGCATGGAATAATGTACTCGCAAATTGTCGCCGCCAGGATATTTTTTTAAAAGAAAAAATCAGTGCAGCACAGCTCTCTATCGAAGCAGCGAAGTCACTTGTAAAATCATCACAAGAGCAGTTTGATGCCGGTCAACTAACTCAGATTGAATATCTCAATGCACTCGATAACGATGCAGTTGCAGAATTACGGCTTGAACAGGCCCGGTTTGAGCGCCGGCTGATCATTTTAACCGGAATCTACATTTCGGGAACAGATTTGACATTTTAATCAGGAAGGTTATATTATGAAACGGAGTCTTTTCCTGCCACTCGCACTGCTTTCAGTATACCTGATCCGGTGCAGCACTACAAAGAATGCAGACTTTCTTGGATCAGCAGTCGTTGAGTCAACCACTATCCAGGTAGCGACAACAGCACAGGGTTTTATCAGTGCACTATATAAGGATGAGGGTGATCAGGTTTGTGCAGCCGAGACTCTTGCGGTTATCGACACTGTACCGCTGGTACTCAAAAAACAGGAGCTAACCACAGGTCGGGAGGAAGTATTTTCTTCTGTTAAAGCTAAAAAGCAGGAGATCGAATCGATAAAAAGCGATATTGATGGAATTGAACGGGAATACAACCGGATCAATAAACTTGCCCAGAGTGGTGCTGTACCAACTCAGCAGCGCGATAACCTCAAAACGCAACTTGAATCCGCACAGGCAAAACTCAAAGCACAGCAGGAGCTCCTCAAGTCGATAATGGATAAAGATGCAGGTATTATTGTCAAAATAGAACAGATCGAGGACCAGCTCAACCGCTGTTTCGTTACCGCTGCAAAAAAGGGATACATCTGTACCAGATACCGTAACGTCAACGAAGTGATCGGCCCGGGGAACCCTCTCTATGAACTCTGTACTTATGATACTGTATACGCAGACTTTTTTGTTCCCCAGCCACTGCTTGGTTCGCTCAAACTGGGGCAGACACTTCGAGTTCGTATTGACACGCCAAAACAAGGTGACAGCAATGCAGTGTTTATCCCGGGAACGCTTACCTGGATCAGCGAGCAGGCAGAGTTCTCACCAAAAAACATTCAGACACGTGAGAGTCGTAATGAACTTGTCTTCAGAATGAGGTGTACAATCGCAAACGCTGATGGCACTCTCAAACGGGGTCTTCCTGTGGAGATCTGGAGGTAGTTGGGTGGCTATTGTAACGGTTGAAAACCTTTCCAAAGATTATGCCGGGGAAAAGGCACTGAAATCAGTTTCTTTTTCGGTTAAACAAGGCTCAATCTATGGAATTATCGGCGCAGATGGAGCCGGTAAAACAACCCTTATGCGTATTTTGACCACACTCATCCATGCTGATGCAGGTAAAGCATCACTGATGGGCTACTCTGTTACAAGTGATTTCCAGAAAATCCGTTCCTCCATCGGGTATATGCCTCAGAAGTTTTCACTGTACCAGGACCTTACTGTCAAGGAAAACATACTGTTTTTTTCCGATGTTTTTGGTCTTTCTGGAAATGAGCGCAGAGAAGCAATAAAACGACTTCTGGCGTTCTCTCGACTGGACAAATTTCAGAACCGAAGAGCTGCGCATCTCAGTGGTGGTATGAAACAAAAACTTGCACTCTGTTGTGCAC
>JBNKZD010000247.1:0-48784 GCA_050301235.1 Chitinispirillaceae bacterium
TGGAGAGGGGGACCAAGGGGGTGAGGCGATGGATTCTATTGAGCAGGAGTAGCGTCCTCAACTTCCGACACATACAATATACGCGAATTCAGTATCCCCCACTCTTTAAGAAAAAATGCAACACCAACCAGTATCGGAAAAATAAAACCAAAATAACCTATAAACAAACCTATGCAACCACCACCAAAGAACATTGCCGTACCTACCTGTTCTGAATCTTTACGTAAGGGTGCATACACATGAGCACTGGCTAAAATCGCTGTTACTGCAATCATTGCTATACCTGTGAAAAGCCTTAGAACACCCTTTAATGAGAGTAACTGTGATGAAATTGCGCCGATGTAGACTAAAAATAGCGGTAACGTCAGTATAACAAACGTCAAAGCAAATGCCAGCAATACTCTTCTTCGGTCGAAGGTATAATACGGATTTGCTATCGACATTGCATTGGCTTCCCGGATCAGTGATGCGTACCAGCTGCCTACGGCAAATAAAATTACCATTGAAAAAAGATCGACAAATGGCGAACTCATATCCTGAACAATCAGGATGAGTACGATTTGCAGCACTGGTGCTGCAAATAAAAACAGAGGTAACAGGAACATTTCGGATCTAAAAAGTATAAAAATATTTCGCAACACCAGAGGACGAAGATATTTCGGTGTCAGAGAACTTAGAGCTGCACCAAATTTCAGTAACACCTTTGCAAACTGATCACTGAACAGCACTGTTGTTTTCGATGTTTCCGGTAGCCGATCTGTTTTTACCGGTTTGAAAAATCCCTTTTCAATCATTGCTTTTCCGATAAGCGGCAGGAGGAATAACCAGCCAATCAGCAACAGTGGAGATACAATTGTTTCAAGCACAGAAAACAGATGCAATACAGATAATTCCAGAACGAGCGATGTTACCAATGCTGGAATAACAAATGATTTCAGCATATTCTGAGCAGCTTCAAATGATGTCAACGCCAGTGCACGACGGTGTTTAAAATCCAGACCGTAAATAAAAATCAGATCATTTCGTCGGGGGAATCGGAGAATCGATACTATTCGGGCGATAAAGATTATCTGAGCAATCGGAACGATAATCATCAGAAGCCATGGCACTGGAAATCGGGGTAGATTTTTGGTTACAACAGCAAGCAGTTCAAAAATGCCAAACAAAATTGCCCCAGAAGTAATCCCCTGAAACATCAGTTTGTTTTTATTCGGGAAAACACCAACGAGATTTCGAATCAGTTGCTGTGGAACAGAATAATCACTCATTGTACCTGCTCCACAGTACCAGTACTTGATGTAAACATCTCATAATAGATCTCATCAAGTTGCTTACCAGGGTTCTGTTCCAAAAGTGAAGTTACCTTTCCGGCAAAAATCTGTACCCCTTTTCTAAGGATAATAAGTGATGAAGCAACTTTCTCTACAAAATCAAGCATGTGTGATGAAACAAGCACACCTAAACCATCACTGGTAAACTGTAGCAGTAATTTTTTAAGTCCGAAAATCGCCAGCGGATCCAACCCATTCGTCGGCTCATCGATAATGAGATACCGTTTTGCGCTCAAAAAAGCGATCATCAGTGATACTTTTTTTCTCATTCCCTGCGAATAATCACTGCACGGAGAAGTTTCAAACCAGTTTTCGACCTGAAGATGCGATTTCAGCACACTCAATCGTTCATCAAAGAGTGCAGCATCAATTGAGTAAATCTCTTTGATGATATACAGCATCTCCAGTCCGGTAAGCTTCTCATCAAGAACCGGTATCTCGGGAGCGTAACCAATGCCAAACTGATGCATAATGCTTCCGGTGAAATCACGAACCATTGTATCATCAATACAATAGTCGCCTTGAAACCGTACTAATTGTTGCAGCAGAATTTTAATAAGTGTCGTCTTCCCGCTTCCGTTCGAGCCCACAAGAGCAGTGGTTTCGTTGGTGAAAAAGGAAAGATTCAGCGGTCCAAGATGAAATCTTCCTTTCCCACTATAAGCATATTCCAGATTATTTAATTTAAGGTACATCTATAGTCCCCGATTATAACGGATTGATATTTATCATTTTAAAGTTAACATCCCCAAACCTTGTCACACCATTGCCGGCAGGGAAAGATATGGTCATTTAAAATACTATTTACCCATCACTTTTCTTACATCATCATAAAAAGTGAGCAATTTAAGGGCTCGTGACGGAATTTGAAGTAATTATCTGTTATTACGATTGTGGTTGCAGATACATTATAAATAAATGTTAAAGCTGCTATTTAACTCTCTTTACTGTTTTACCACGGGACAGCTTCCCGATACAATAGATCCAGCACCGGCTGATCATTATCCCCTCTTGTTCCGGTACTGATTTTTTTTAAGCCGTAGGGAAAATCTCCTGCACCAGGATTTTTCCAGCCGAAATAAGCAAGCGGATAAAGCCCGTTCCATCGGTTAGCTCTGAATGGTGCAGCCCATCCACAGTACATATACCCATAAAAATTGTTTTTATTCTTTGATACAATATCACACCAGGAACGTGCCATGTCAATTTCATGTTGAATATGCTGTGCATCATTATTAACATTTACATCAACAGCCATTATATCCGACATTTTACCGTCTGATGCGTACAGGGTAATGTATTCAAGATGGTTGTTTCTGACCCGCCTGATATTCTCACTTACAAACGATTGATTTTTCAGTCCAAACTCCTTCGGTACACATGTTAAACATTTTGGAATGACAGAATAATCATATACCCAAATCGCTACTGCAACCCGTTCACCATTTGCGGACTTATTGATATATGCAAGTGCATCCTGATCATCATTCTTTTCCGCGTAGATTTTATAGCCGAAACCAAACGGAAGAATCATATCGCCACAGATTATAAATGCAGTCTTTTTTGAAGATACACTATTCACATTAAATACTTTCCGGTACCGTCCGATCTGTTCTTTGATGATCATACCAAAATATTCTCCATTAGTTACCTTATTATAAACAGTTCCGGCATTCCCGTTTTTCATACTGAGATAATCCCTTCTGAAAACGGGGACTTCATCTGAACTGATATAATAGCAGGGCGGCGGGATGGAATCCAGACCATCACGAATAATTCGCAACATCTCCATAGTCACAAGATCTGCAACAGGAGATAATGGATCCACAGGATTCTGTGTCACTGGCCCCCAGCCTATATCATTACTGAATGGATCAAAATGTCCATACACTTTTTTGATTTTACTCCCGGTTGGCACAGAATCCAGAAACAACCGTCTTTTAACAGTTACGCCATTCTGAATATAATCAGCCTTTGTTTCACGAAGCTTTTCAAGTGGATATTTTTTCAGTATGTCGCGGTATGCTCCGGATGTTTCCCACTGGCGGTTGCGCACTATTGAAAGGGGATCAACCGGTTTTATCTGTATGTTTTCGATATATGCAGTTGCATTCCAGGACTTGTTGCGGGTCGCAAGCTCAAAATCAAGTCGCACCAGAGAATCAAACAAATGTGTACCGGTACCACAGACCATTGCAGTATCAATCCATACCCGCTCCTGCATTGTTACTGCCGGTTTAACTTCTATAGATCCATTCAAAATATACCCGCCGGGTATCACTGAGGTTACCTCGTAATGCTTTACCAGAAATTCCCTGGTGTCTAATCCTGAATTCTCAAGTTCTCCCAAAGGCAGTTTTGACGGATCAGGTTTTTGTCCTTTTGCATACTCCCGAAAACAATATAATCTGATATAATCACCCTTGACAAATTTTGCACTGGAGAGATTGATACGATATGAGATGTCATAGCATTGCCCATCAATAAGATGCTGTGGCAGAAGGCTTTGAAACTGTTTTTTCACCTCTTTTGTGCTCATGTTTATCCGGGTACAGCCGTTTGATGGACCATTGTAAACAATTTTGCAGTTTCGGATATTCGGATCCCAGTTGCAGCTGATCGAGGTATCACCCCACCCGGAAATTGTTTTAATCAAACGAGGATAAACATCCCTTCCGTAATAATTATCGATAACCGGAACTTCACGGTATACCATTATACAGCCCCGTTTATTGATCTGAGGGATCTGTCCGCCCCACCCCCATTCACTGTAATATGGACAATAGAAAAGCCCCGCTTTTTCAAGACGTTTTTTCTGTTCCCGTAAATATTTAACCAGATACTGACGGACATCCGGTTTCACAACAAACTCTGGCTGTATCCAATTCCCGGGTGATGGAGCGTTTATACATTCAATAAAGGTGGTATATCCAAGTTTTTTGTACAGAGCAAATGCCGGATCACTGTCACACCAGTTTGAATCATTTTGCCTGTATGATGCTCCCGGAGCAGATAAAACGGCTCTTAATTCAGATTGTTCAGTCTGAGCACGTGAATTAAAAATCAGCATCAAAACTAACAAACAAAAGATAGTTTTGAGATGACAGGGAGTTACGTTGTCTGATACATTCATCTTTATTGTCTTCTTGTTGGTGGTACTGTGTCTTCCGGCAGATCATTTACACCACACCAATCAAGATATCCGGGTAAGGCAGATGAAATATTGATTGTCTGTGATGAACCGGCAAAGGTTATATACCCTTTGCCTGAACAATATGCGCTGCTCGATGTTAACGGATTATCGCAATGAGAACCCGTTGTATCCCTTACAACTGTCGAAGGACCAGCTATTTTAATTTGATCGCCAGATGAGGAACTGATCTGTAGTAAGGAATCGGTTATCCATCGTATTGTCGGCAAAGAAGATGTCTGAAATTGCTCAGTTTTACTGATCTGATTAATTCCCGTAGAATCAAAAAAGGTAATTTCGCAATTCTTCGTTGCATAATCACTTCCACTGAGATATGCCATCATGATAAATGTGCCATGCAGTGATGGAAGCATCTTTACCTCATCCAATGCTTTATCACAGGAAAGATGATGCAATTGAGTTATCTTCCCATCCAAAGATATGCGCTCCCATCTTCTTCCTCCGCAATTATACATTAACGTCTTTATAAGAATATACCCTCTGGTTTTCATGTAATAAATTTCTTCAACACTCGAAGTAAACCCGTCGATAGTTCGTTCTGAAAGAATTGTTTTAATTTTACTGCCCTTATCATTGTAAAGAGCAATGTCATAACGCTCATTTGTTTCATGATTCATGAACAACCTTCCATCCCAGTCCGCTTTATTGATTGCGCAGGCAATTTCCGAACAATCATCCGCCCAGACTGCGATCCCTGATGGATCAGAAGTCTCAATACCGCCACATTGAACAAACATGCACATAAAAATGATCAGCACGATTTCCAGAAAATAAATGTGTTCGAAAGAAAAATTGGATTTTTCTGCTGCACTCCGTCCATTTTTTTCCGGAACAGTTATGATGCATCTCATATAATGCCTCCCCGGTAATAGCTTGTGTGTAAGATATGATGATATTATGAACTGATTCAAGGCATCAGCCACATTATATTTCTAAAGAAAATAACTGACAGAACTTAATTCTACAACGTAGAATTACTTATCCGGTCATTGAGCTTAGTCGAAATGAGTCGAGACGGCGCATTTTTACGCAAATCACGCTTGTCATTTCGACTCCGCTCAATGACCTGTTGATGCGATTTGGGTATTCTAACGTTGTAGAATTAATTATGGAAAAAATTATAGTCTGTTGCGTGCAAAGAGTTTCCACTCTTCATCAAACTGGGCGAGGGAGCGATTCATGCTGCTTTTAATAATTGCCTCGAATGATTCACCCTGTTTTAAACGCATCAACATTGCTTTTATCTGGAGATAGTTCCATCTGGTAAAAAGATATTCTGCCATAATCCACGCCTGAGCATAAGCAAGAGATACATACTTCTCATTATTCCAGACTCCACCTCGATCAAGTATCTGTTCGTACGATAGTAACGTTCCGGAGTCAAATGCCTTACGTAGAACATCTGTCGAAACAAGGTTATCATTGCGCATCTGTCGCATCGCGATCCCTTCATTTAACCAGATCGGACACGCATTACCGGCAATTTCATAGATCAGTGCATGAGTATATTCATGAAAGATAATCGATTTTAAAGCAGGTAGTGGTACTTTGGCAAAGTTAACCGGTATCCGGATTTTTCCATCATAAAGCCCCTTAACAAAATCAGGTACATTATTTACCATGTGGAAATCGTTTTCACTGGAAAGAATAACTACAATTGGATAATCCGGAAATTTGTTGAAATCCTGCCCAACTTTTTCATAAGCCTCCATCAGATATTCCCGCAAATCGCACACACCCTGACCAAGCGATTTATAATCAAATCTGATATCGAAACTATACGCCTTCATTTGAGAATAAGAACGTTCAACACGCTTTTCTCCCTTTAGTTTCCTGATCCTTTGATCGATGATTTTGTTATTGGGGCTTGAAATTTTCGCCTGTTTCCAATACTCTTCAGCAGCATTGAGATCGTGTTTTTCATACGCGACATCACCGGCAAGGCAATTTACAGATGTACTCTGCGGGTCGAGCATCAATGCTTCAGAAGCAGACTGCTGGGCATCGGTAATATTTTTTGCATGCAGAGCAGCAGCTCCAAAATTAACATACGCAAATACCAGTTCATTCCGGACGTCACTGTTATCGGGAGCTACTTCATGGGCTTTACGGAGAATATCAATAATTGCAGCCCAGTCATTTTTTTTAGTATACTCTGCACAAAGAGAACGGCTGGCTGCAACAAAATTATTTTTTACCTGGGGATTATCGGGACTCGCTTTAACCGCATCACCAAAATAACCGACTGCAGTTTTGTAATCACCGCTTTTAAATGCATCTACACCCTGCTTATTTAAAGTCGCATAGTCTTCAGCAATTGCAGTTAAAAAAAATGCAGAAAAAATAATCCAAATGAAAAACTTCATACTCTGAGTATGCCATTAAAATAAACTGGTAGCAACTTTGAATTTTATCCGTTCGCAGGAAATCTGAGAACAGACACTCACCTATCAATCAGGATTGAAAAGTTCTCTCCGAATTTTTTGCAACATTTCGCTGTTGATATAAGCTGCACCCGGATTTTTCTCCCATTCCTGCTTAATGGCATTCAGGAAAAGTACATCATACACAGCACCCGGACGAGGGTAACTTGCAACGATATAATGCGGACCTGCTTTCTTCTCACCTTCCTGGATCTCGTACTCCGGGCGGACACTTTCAGCAGTATTAAGTGAGTTTCCGTGACCGAAAATGATCGTGTCCATCATAGCGTACACCTCTTTACTCTCATCACAGAGACCATAATAATCCAGCATTTGCGCCAATACATAATTGGAAGCGATCCAGACATCCTTACCCTGATCAGAATCTACCGGTGTTCCATCCTGCTTCCGTGCAGTCGCCCACCCCATCGGTGTACGGTTATTTATATATATAGTTTTGAGTATCCTGACAATCCGATCTTCAGGAAGGAACGATTTTTCTCCCATGGCGATCCACTGCCACAGCCCGACAAACTGATCAGTAAACACATCAGTACACCGCCCTTCCCCATTTACTCCGGTACAGGTGATATAATAGGCCATCTGTTTCCCATCCGGAGTAACCGTATCGAGCCAGAGTGTCTCGTAGGTTTCCATTGCTTTTACAAGCATTGTTTCGAAACGCTGTTTTTCGACAGCATCGTTAACAATTTCTGCCATGCGTATCATTGCAAGGAGGCTTGCAACAAACAGGTTTGCATCGTAAACATCAACGCCTGCAAACGGAATATTATCATAAGTGTTTCGAACTTCTCCAGCACGCCCTTCAGGGATACCATCCTTATCATAATCGAGACTGATCAGATAGTTAAAACCTTTTTTGAGCGTAGCCCAGTTATCAGTTACAAACGCTGTGTTTCCAGTGTATTTTGCATCACGCAGCACTCTGAGAGCAAGCTTGGGAAACAGATCAATCCAATACGATGTATTATACCAGGTATATTCGGACCGATCGCGAAGCGGATTACCAAATGTCAAAGATCCAAGGTCATGATACACAGCGCCATCTGATTTCTTTGCAGCATATACATGAATATCACTTCCTGGTTCACGTCCGCAGTTTTTAAGCTCCTCCAGATATTTCTGTTGCATGAGCGGATCGGAGATATAGTAATGGTAGAACCGCAACTCATCATCTTTATCATTGATAGAATCAATAAATCTTTTACATATATCAAGTTCGATATCAGGAAACACTGCAAGAAGTACTTTCGAGTAAAAATCAACATCTGCAGAGTTATTGAACGGATAATCGAAACACTCCAGAAATCTTGCCTGACCTTTTGTATCGAGTACCGACGCATTTGATAAGAGATAGCTTAACTCATTAAAGAGAAGTCGACTGACCATACGCGCCCCGGCTTCATCATTAAGAAATGCAGGTGACGTTCGTAATGCCTCGAGCATATTTTCCTGAATAGTTACCGTGCGATTAAGCCATTGAGCATAATTCCTCAGAGCCGTCGATGCCATCTGCTGATCACGAATTGCACCTTCGGGAAAATCAACAATATAGCGTCGGGGTATTGAAACCTTATCAAGATAATTTTGAGAAGAAAAATCAAGAATTTTTGCAACAGGGAACGAAACTGTCGATTTGGGGGCAAGAGTCACCGTCACACTTATAGCCGCTCCATAGTCATTTCCCTCTTCAATATCGTTGGCATGATGAAACGTTCCATCAGGATTTAAAAGAAGGTCCTGGTTGTAATTACGCAGCCTGAAAGCTTCCTGAGTATCGACATGCAGATCCTTACGTAACGGAACAGCAATTGTCATCCTGTCACCGCACTGATCATTACCCATTCGTACACCGTAAATCTCATCATAGGTAAATTTCTGGTGAAATTGACCTGATACGGCTCCACTTCCAAGAAATGTATAGTCCTGTTCTCTGGGACGGCTTACCTTACGGGTGATATTTACAAGAGATGGCATGGGAATAACAACAGTTACGGTCTGTTCTTCACCGGTACGGTTTTTCAACTCATACTCTTCTACACCCGCAGGAAGAAACTGATCCTGCTTTGAAAGCAGTGGTGAAATGAATCTGCGTATTATTTCTACCTTATCCAGTTTGTATCGTAACTCAGCAAGTGGAGTTGCCAGCGATAAAGAAACACTCTTCTGCTCAATAGTTGGATAATAATAGTTTTGAGGTAATGGAAAATCATCAGGATTGTTACACTTTTCAATTTTGAATGATGTCAGCATGCAGATTGTACCATCCTGTAGTCGAACAAAAGGAATTGATGCCAACTGAAGAGGATGGTCATTTAAAAAAATCATACTTCCGGCATCGATCATACCCGAAACAAATCCTTCAGGCGAAATAACCAGGGAGAGAGTCAGTGTTCCCTCTTTAGCTATGGTCTGAGGTGATGACACGGAAAGGTAATGCCCCTGATTGTGGACTCCCATCCGGTTTTTCACATAAACATCACTGATCTTCTGACCATTCAGAGTGTAAAAACGCTGGATCTTTTTGCTGATACTCATACTACCTGATCTTCTTCTATAATTTTACTGGTTATCGATACTTTTTGAATTTCTAAAAATAATTGATGATTCTTAATCTATTTAAAATATTTGATTACTTAAAACTGAATATTTGAAACTTTTAAATAAAGTGTTAAATATATAATATTAGAATCATCAATTCTCACCTATCTCCTCACCTACTTATCCCAATAAGGGGCCATGTAACACACATAACTCCGTCTTTTAAATGTATTCTTTGAGGAAAAATAAAACGTCAGAAGATACTGAGTTAAGCACAGAGAGGAACGACAAGATTTTTCAGAACTTCCACAACCTTCTCAAGAACATCAACAGACAACCATTCGGTGAGTGAATGCGCATTGACTCCTCCGGTAAAAATATTTGGAGTTGGAAGTCCCATGGCACTCAACCGGGACCCATCGGTGCCACCGCGAATCGGTTTACGCACAGGCACTAGACCAGCTTTGACAATTGCATTCTCAAGGCGGTTCACGATTTCCGGATGACGAGCTATTACCGGCTTCATATTACGGTAGGTCTCCGAAATTGATATAGAGATTATTGCACCCGGGTATATTTTCAGAACATCAGATGAAATTTCTCTCAATAGCCTTTCCTGTAAATGAAGTTCATCATTTGAGAAAGAACGAAGAAGTAGCTTTAGCTTTGCATTAGATATGCTGCTCTCCAATACACGCGGGTGTATATACCCTTCATATTCTTCCGTTGTTTCGGGCGCCATGTTTTTTGGTAACCTGCTTATTATTTCAGCAGCAACCCGGATGGCATTTACCATTACATTTTTTGCACTCCCCGGATGAATATCGCGCCCTTTAATCTCAATGACCGCCTCATCCGCAGAGAATGTTTCATCATTATATTCACCTGTAAATCCACCATCGACGGTATAGGCGAAATCTGCACCAAATTTTGTAATATCAAAGAAGTCCGCACCTTCACCGATCTCTTCGTCAGGTGTAAATCCAACCCTTATCGTTCCATGAGGTATATCGGGGTGATTTGAAAGATATTCAATTAATGTCATTATCGCAGCGACACCAGCTTTATCATCAGCCCCAAGTAGAGTTGTTCCATCAGTCACCACCAGTGTATGCCCGAGCGCATCTTTAAGATGCGGATCTTCAGAATGGTTGATTACAACACCCGAATCACCTAACACTATATCACCTCCATTATACGATTTGATGATTTGAGGATGGGTACAGCCACCGGTAAGTTCCGGTGATGTGTCAAGGTGTGCAATCAGCCCGATCACAGGAGTTTTCGTTCCGGTATTTGAAGGTAGAGTAGCCATGACATAGCAATGCTGATCAACGCTTGCATCATGCAACCCCAGGGATTTTAATTCACTGACAAGCAGATGAGCCAGAGTGAATTGTTTTGAGGTGCTTGGATGCTCACCAGAGTTCTCATTCGATTGGGTGTCGATGGCAATATATTTCAGGAATCTATCAAGCGCGATCTCTTTGATGTTCTGATCCATTCTTTAATTCACTTTCATACCGTTGTGACAGCCGATTTTTCAATTTCGAGGATATGATGAGCAATACGGAAAACAAAGTGGTGTAATCGTCGAATCTCTTCAAGAAGATCACTGTGAATTGCTGTTGTATGCAACGATTCAGGCTTTCTTTTGTACAATCTGTCCATATGTCGCGAGAATAGATTATCATACAATTCACGGACCTGATTTTTCCGCTGTAATACATTTCGGGCAACTTCCAGATCGTTCAGCATGAATGCAGCCATTACTTCTCTGTAATTCGCCAACGAATAGGTATAAAATTCCAGAATATCCTTTCTCCCTTCCGGAGATAGAGGCAATGAACCACTCTCAATTTTTTCAGCCAGAGTTACCATTGATTTTGAAATTATATCACCAATATGTTCAAGATCTGTTGTGATCATTACAAGCTCATGAACTTTTAACCCCTGATCAGGGACAAGTTCTTCGCGTGAGATACGTGTAAGAAACTTAATTATATTTACATGTAAAAAGTCTATCTCATCATCCTGTTCGATAATAAGGTTTTTCGTACGAATTTCAAATCTATCAAGCAACAGACTGTTTTTTTCTGCCATAACAGCTACTTTATCAGACATTCTGGCGACCTCTTTTACTGCTTGTGAAATAGCCAGAAGAGGCATGTTAAGAGTATAATCGTGAATAAATTCTATTAAAAACTTCTGTTGAGCTTTTTTTCCCGGTTGAATCAATTTAGATAACAGTTTTTCGATCGGACACAGCAAAGGAAGAAAAAATATCGATATAAAAATGTTGAAAAGTGTATGATACAATGCTACCTGTAATGCAACAGGTTGACCTGATAAAAGATCAATGTGTTGAATAAATGATACAAAAGGAAAAATGATGATTGTTCCGGCCAGTTTGAAAAAAAAGTGTGCCCAGGCGACACGGACACCCTCAATCTCAGCTTTAAATGTTGATAAAAATGCCGTAACGCATGTTCCAAGGTTGGCACCCAGAATAATCGGAAAAAAGCTTGCCCCAACCATTGGATCACCGGTAGCTCCGGAATACCCCCCCTGAAGAATTGTTATGATAATCGCAAGAGTCGCTGCGCTACTATGCAAGAGCGATGTAATCAGTGCTCCAGCAAGTAAACCATACCAGGGATTTTTCAGGCTCTCGGCGATCATATTTCCAAACATGGGCAAACTTCTCAAGGGAGTTACACTTTCAGTCATCATATACATGCCGAAAAAAATGAAACCCATCGACATGATCAATTTTCCATATCGGGACATGTTTCCTCGTGAGGAACCCATTGATGAAAAAAAGCCCGCAGCAATTAAAAGTGGCGCGATTTCATAAAATTTTAACGCAAAAAGTTGTACTGTAAACGTTGTGCCGAGATCAGATCCTAAAAGCATTCCCAGTGACTGCCCAAGGGTCATCAGGCGGGCACTAACCAGACTTACAAGCATGACAGATGTAGCGGAGGAGGATTGTGTAATAAGTGTTGTTGCCAGACCGGCAATGTAAGCAAATATCCGGTGTTTTGTGATGATTGCTATGGTACTTTTTAAGGCGGACCCACCGATATTTCGCAGATTTTTCTCACCCAACTGCATTCCATATAGAAAAACAGCTAAACCACCCAATAAGGAAAAAAAGTTAAACAAGGTAAATTGCACGATATATCCCGATTTCCTTTAAGCTCCATACATTGTTAGTCTAATACAATTTAAATATACAATTCTATTCGCGAGCTGACCGTTTCAAAATTAATTCTACAACGTTAAAATACCTAATTCGCATCAACCGGTCATTGAGCGGAATCGAAATGACAAGCGTGATTTGCGTAAAATGCGCCGTCTCGACTCCGCTCGACGACCGAAAAAGTAATTCTAACGTTGTAGAATTAGTCATCGATTATATTCTAAACAGATCAACATGTAAAAAATTTGTGGCATCATCAGACACTAATTATTTTTCTTTGTAATAAATTATCACTCATTCAATTAAGGAGAAGGGTTCTATGTGTTTGAAAATAACAGGTTGTATTACATTGTTTCTCGCGCTATTTTTGACAAGTTGTAATAATCCGTTTTCATCCGATGATGATAGCAATAGTGACAATGATCCTGCTGTAATTTTAGCTGACCAGTTCGAACCAGATAATTCTCAATCATTGGCAAAGCCAATTATTCCGGACAGCGCCAGTCAGGATAGGACGTTAAAAAAAGAAGATATTGACTGGGTGAGCTTTTACGGAATCGCAGGAAATTCATATAAAATTTTCACCACCGGAAATACCGACACCCGTATCAGAGTGTATTCATCCACCTACTCTTTATTGTCGGAAGGTGATGATTCTCCTGGAAATGCAAACGCAACTGTCACCATCAACTGTAACTCATCAACGACCTATTATGTCAGCGTTTCAGGCGGTGATGCATCAGTTTCGGGAAAATATGTGCTTCAGGTAACCTCTTCCATCGGCCTGGATTTATATGAACCGGATTCAATTCCCAGACTTGCAAAACTGATCTCTTCAACATCAACAACTAGTTCTACAATTCAATACCATTCACTCTCAGAAAATGATGTCGATTGGGTATCTTTCTATGCATTTTCTGCAGATTCGATCATCCTTAATGCCAGCGGAACATGTAAAATCAACATATCGCTCTTTGATCGTGATACTGCCACCATTCTGCAGAGTTCTGTCAAAGCAGACTCCATTGCTCGAGTCAAATACCGCATAGCGTCATCCGGTTACTATTTTGCCCGTATTTCTGCTCAGAATTCTTCAGCAATCGGTTCATATAAATTAACATACCTTACCAGTAGAAATGGATTGATTGATGTTGATGATATTTATGAAAATGATGATACCAAATCGACAGCTAAAATTTTATCAATAAACAATCCGATTCAAAACCGTACACTTCCCATAAGCGATACCGATTGGGTAAAGCTGCCAGTGCAGGTTGGAAAGCAGTACAGCATTACAACATCCAGCTCATATGTGTATGGGACCATGTATACAAAAACAGGAGCTATACTCAGCGGTCCGTCTTCAACGCTTACACTTAACAGCTCAGATAATGATACAGTAATTATCAAATACTATTCAACTTCGTACTCAAATATCAGTTACACCCTGACGCTCACCACACTACTTCAACCAACCATGATCGACGAATATGAAACAGATAATACCAAAGAACTTGCGAAAACGAAATGTCTTGCGACTGATTCATTTATACAGGCAAAGACTCTTTCATATCTGAACAATGTACCGGATTCAGACTGGGTTGCATTTCCTGCCATCGGCGGGAAAAGATATACAATCAAGATATCAGTTTCTCCCACAGGATATTCTTATGCATATTATTATCTCTATAATAAAACTTCATCTTCCTATCTTTCCTATTCCTCGACATCATCATCCGGCTCCATATCTTATACTGCTATCGAATCGGATACTCTGTATTTATTAGTTAGATTGTCAGGGAGTTCTCCAATCGCTTATACTCTCTCAGTTCGGGGAGCTTTGAATAATGACAGTTACGAGCCGGATTCAACCCGTTCTCTTGCAAGACCATTAAGCTCATCGATGCAAAGCAGGATATTAATTCCCAATGATACCGACTGGGTCACCTATACTGCTCCTGCAGGAGATTCTATTATTGTATACACTTCCGGTAAAACAGATACGAAACTATCTCTTTTCACCAGCAGCGGCTCAACACCAGTTGTTATGAATGACAATCTGAGTTCATCTGATAAAAATGCTATGATTTCATGGAAAGCTGCTCTTGGAGGAACATATTACATTTGTGTAACCGGAAGCACACCTCTTTCAGCGGGACCATACCAACTGCGATTAACTAGCACAAGCCTTGGTACCATTGTAGCTCCAGACAGTTTTGAAGTTGATAATAATAAGTCCGCTGCATTTCTTATAAAAGATACAATTCTTTCTAGCCAGTATCATTCACTTACCCTCGGAGATACCGACTGGGTTGCGTTTCCTGTTATTGCAGGTGGGCGTTATACATTCAGGGCAACCAATAGTGTTACAAGCACCTATATTTATATGTATCTGTATTCCAGTAAAGACTCTGTTATTTCATATTACACCAGTTCATACAGCCCTTCAATCACGTACACTGCTGCAAAGTCTGATACTGTGTATCTTCGTCTTACAGCTGCATCTTCTACAGTAATAGCCCGATACGCTCTCTCGATGACCCGTGTTCCACCGTCACCTCCGGACGCGTATGAGGATGATAATACTAAAGCCAAAGCACAGATAATCAAGGATTCACTTGTAAGCAGTCAGCCGCATTCTCTAACCGTAAATGACACTGACTGGATTGCAGTACCTGTTGTTGCGGGAGGAACTTATACTGTTTCCGCCACCAACTCTACCGGAACTTACATGAATATGTATGTTTACACATCAAAGGATTCACTGATTATATCCCGTACCAGTTATTCCAGTCCGTCTTATACGTACTCTGCATCAAAAAACGATACTATCTACTATAAATTTGTAGCATCATCTTCTCCCGTTTCTGCATATTACTTAACTATCAGAAAGACATTGCCTCCTGGTCCTGATACCTTCGAGGTGGATAATAGTAAAGCTACAGCACATTTTTTAAGCACATCTGTAACAGGTGAGATTCACACATTACCTGTCAAGGACACCGACTGGGTTGCATTCAAAGCTGCCAAAGGAGGACAATATTCAATAACTATCAGTAATTCAACAAGTTATTATATGAACATCTATTTGTACAACAAAAAGGATTCTCTCCTCTATTCAAAAACCAGTTATACGAGTCCGTCATTCACCTACACTTCATCGATAAGTGATACCCTTTATTACAAAATAACCAATACAGGTTCATCAATATCCCGGTATACACTTTCATTCAGTTTTACTGCTCCGCCAGCAGATGACACATACGAAATTGATAACACAAGAGCACTTGCAAAACAGATCAGCCTTGACTCAGTACAAAGCAGGACATTGACCTACTCCGATACAGACTGGGTAAAAATTGCTATCGATTCCGGATACACCTATACAGTAAGAGCCCCTGCCGGTTTCTATCATTATCTCTATCTCTACAACAGCACGTCAAGTTCCAACATTGCAACCAATGTTGGCTCATCTCCCAGTTGTACATTTTTATCATCAGCAGCTGATACTTTAAGTATTATGGTTCGTTATTATTCCACCAGTATATCCTATACTGGCCCGTATACTCTTCAGGTAACCAGAAAATAACATTTTACTGAAAAATCTGTTTGAAATCTTAAACTAATTGCCATATAAGAGATTGTATGGCAACTTTTGTATTATTAGGAGAATATTTTCCTTAAGTAAATCACTTATAATTAGTTATTGATTTAACCATTATTTATAAATTCTGAATTTGTTAGGAATATGTTATTTTAATATTAGCCCCATTTCATTTCTCCAGTTAAATTCTTTCACTGATATCTGGATAAAAACAAAGCTTTTTTGTTAATATTCATTTTGTTTTAATATTTTTATTTTTTTCCTAAAAAATAAATTATATTACATCTGTTTTTAAAAACCAAGTTGTAAAACATCAATAAAAATTTTCAATTCCCGGATAATTTGCAGCTGCTAAAGTCCATTAAATCCTGAGTTAATGATTGACAGGGTACTGTTAATGACATTGTGTTAAGCCCTTTAATCAAGGAGTTCTTATGTTTTTCAAACCCTTTCTGTTGTCTTGTACTGCACTGCTTGCAACCACTGTACCTAGTAGCGGTCAGTACACGCTTAAAATGCCTCATGAACGTGTAATTGTTGAAAACGATCACGGAACTGCAGTTTTCAAAAACATGGTAACCTATGGTAAACCCGGACAACCTGATATGCCGGTCTATTCGGTAACCTTTTTAGTTCCTCCAGAAACAGATCCACGAGATGTTTCCGTTACAGTAGAAAATCCGGTTGATTCCGTACTTCCGGGAAAATGGAATGTTCTGCACGCTTTACCTCCATCAACAAATGAAAGTACACCAGTCAGTGAATGTCCTAAAGATATGAGTGTATACGGACAAAGCACGTTTTTTCCTGAATCCTGGACAGGAAATGTTACATTTGGTAAATTACGCGAGAATCTTCTTGTTAAGATAACGGTTAATCCATGCAAATACAATCCGGTTACTGGAGAAATCAGGATGCTTGTCGGTGGAGAACTGACACTTTCAATCGAAAACCACTCCAGTGTAAAATCCATAGTACCAGCATTGACATGTGATAGCATGACCAGAATGCAGTTGAAAGATTTGATCGTGAACCCGAAGGTATTGGATAAATCTGCAACAGACGCCCAAACCTCAGCTGCTGCCCCTGCAGCAACAGTATCGTATGCCATTATAACAACGAATGCAATTATTGATGCTCTGACTCATTCACCACCAAACTGGTTGAATGTTTATATCAATTATCTGCAAACGGCTGGTTATGATGTAATGCTTGCTACGGAAGATACCTGGGGCGGGGGAACTGGTGACGCAGCAGCCGAAAATATACGAGCCTGGTTGAAAGGTAATTACAGTAAATACTCAATCCATTTCGCACTTCTGATAGGTAACCCTGATCCTGTAAATGGTGATGTCCCTATGAAAAATATATTTCCATATTATGATACCAATGGAGAATTTCCATCAGATTTTTATTATGCAGAATTAAGTGGTAACTGGGATGTTGATAATGATGGACGTTTCGGTGAATATGCGAATGATTTCAATGTGACTGGCGGTGCCGATCAATATGCTGAAGTAGTGGTTGGCCGTATTCCCTATTACCCGACTAATCCAAACCCTGTTACAGACCTCCAGAATATTCTTAAGAAATCATGGGTCTATGCAAATGCAGCGAATAAAGAATGGAGGAAAAGCATAATGCTTCCCATGTCACCCTGGCATACAGATACACCAAATTATCAAATTGGAGAAGAGATTAAAGACGTTATATGTACACCTTTTCAGATCAGCAATTACCGACTCTATTCAGAAAAATTTGTCAGAGGGCTTGATGATACTGTCTTTCCTGGAGTAGTTAACATGTATCCACCCATGGATGCAATCCTTGATGTAGATAATGTAAGGTATGCCTGGACACACAACTATTTCGGAGTGGTTACCTGGACTGCACATGGAGGGCAGGATGGTGCTGCTGATGTAATCAGTTCGGGAAATGTTAATGTACTTGATGACACTCATCCATCTATGGTTGCATCACCAAGTTGTGAAAATGCTCATCCTGAAAATTCCAACAATCTCGCGTATGCGCTTCTTTGTAATGGAGCAATAACTTCAGTTGCTAATACTCGCAATGGATTGTTCTGGTATAGGGAAAATTATATTTCAGGTTCAGCTTCCGGTACCGGGTTGGTGTATTCTTACACCGCTGGTGTACTTGGCTTAAGTAATTGTTCAGGTTATGCGCTGAATAGAGCTAAAAATGTAGGTTCAATCACAGACGCTAATTTCTGGCGTAGTGCAGTTGAAATGGTTCATTATGGGTGTCCGGATCTTTCACTGGATTTTCCCTACGACATGCCTGTCGCACCAACAAATCTTAAAGTGAGTACGAGTTCCCAATTTGTATTTAATCTCACATGGAAAGACAACGCGACCAATGAAACCGGTTATTGTATTGAGCAGGCTGACAACGCAAATGGTCCTTTTACTCAAATTTATCTACTTTCTCCCAACACTACTTCCACTACAGTTCTGGCCGGTTATGGTGAAAAAAAGTTATTCCGCGTTCGGGCTGTCAATGATTCAGTGTATTCAGTGTATTCAAATATGGATTCATCGACGACTTATGATTCTTCCAATGCCAGAATGGTTCCAGCTGTGCCTGCCAATTTATCATTTTTTAACGTCAAAGAGGATGGTGTATCTCTTCAGTGGCAGGCTGCAGCTGGTGCAACATCTTATATAATTAAACGTTCAACAGTAAGCGGTGGTCCTTATTTGACTGTTGCATCTGGTATTACAAATACATTCGATACCATTTCAGATCTGATTCCCGGTACCAATTATTTTTTTGTAGTATCAGCAGTTAACAGTTACGGACATAGTGCTAACTCTGCTCAACTGATTGCACAATGCGTTGCTACGGTTCCTAACGAACCAACCAATTTCAGAGCTGTCCCTTCAGATACAAACTCTACTGAAATCAATCTCTTCTGGAATGATAATTCGTACACAGAGATTGCTTATTATTTTGAGATTGCAACGAGTCCATCAGGTCCATGGAGCTCCTGCGGAAGTGCTAATCAAAATATGACATCTCAAACTATTCGGTCACTTAACGAAAACACTGCATACTATTTCCGTATGAGAGCCTACAATTATGTTGGTGCATCCAGTTATTCAAATGTAACCAATGCAACAGTCACCAATGTAAAACTGGGCAGGTTTGAGGCTGAAAACGCACAACTTTCAGGAACAGCTGGTGTAAACACGAACCATCCAGGGTACTCTGGAACTGGATTTGTCGATGGATACCGGAATAGTACTACTGCAAGAACAACTTTTAATGTGACTATCCCTTCAATTACAGTTTCTGGTTCCTATAAAGTGGTTCTCAGGTATTCTGCCGGCAATGGAAAGAGTACCAATACGGGTCTATTTGTTAATGGTGTGAATATAAAGAACATTACATGTGAATCTACTGGTGACTGGAATACCTGGAATAATGAACTGGAAACAATAACTCTCAATCCCGGTAATAATACCATTGCTTACCAGGCAACAAGTTCCAGTAATGACTGCATCAACCTCGATTATATTGACATAATTGGGCCCGCAACATTTTCAATCAGTGCTTCGGCGGGAGCGAACGGATCGATCAGCCCAAGCGGAATCATTTCGGTAACTGCTCATGCCAACCGAAGTTTTACGATCACTCCGAATTCCGGCTATACAGTTAACGCGGTTTTTTTAGATGGTTCGAATTTGGGCGTGAGAACATCATACACATTCACCGATGTCATTGCAAACCACTCCATCAGTGCACTATTCACATCTTCTGATCCATGTTCTGGAGTGTATGGTGGAGTGAACGGTTTGAGTGGCCTCACCTTTGGAACGAATCCTCCCTGGTCAGCTGGATCTGAATATTGTAAAGCAACAGATGGAAATATCAGTACCTATTATGATTATTCTCAGGCTGATGGCGGTTACACCGGGATGGATTTGGGAAGTGCCAAAGTGATAGGTAAAATACGTTATTATCCCAGAAGCAGTTTGGCATCACGGATGACCGGTGGAAAGTTCCAGGGTTCCAATACCTCCAGCAGTAGCGGCTTTGTAGATCTGTATACCATTTCCACTACACCTGCAGCGCAGTGGAACGAAATAATTATTTCAAATCCGACAACATATCGCTGGGTACGCTACCTCTCTCCAGATGGTGGATATGGGAATATTGCAGAAATGGAATTTTATGAAGCTCAAGCACAAACCCCTTATAATGGCCCACACAATATCACCAATGGCGCAACATTACAAGCTGAAGACTTCGATAACGGTGGTGAGGGAGTTGCGTATCATGACAACGACGCTACCAATAATGGCGGGGCTTATCGGACAAATGAAGGTGTTGATATCGAAAACGGTACTGCAGGCGTCACCAATGTTGGATGGACAGCTACTGGTGAGTGGTTGGAATATACCTGTAACGTAACTGCCGGAACATACAACATCACACTCTACGTATCAAGTCCTAATACAGGAACACAACTGAGACTTTATCAAGACAACACTCTTAAAGCTACATTCTCTATACCCAACACAGGTGCATGGCAGAGCTATCAGCAGGTTACAGTGAATAATGTTGCGCTTTCAGCTGGTTCGGCTTCTGTGCTGAGGATCGAAGAGACTGGTGGATTCAATTTTGATAAAATTTCCTTCGTGTCAACAGGATCAGCAATTATCATGGAAGCTGAAAATGCAGCACTTTCCGGTGATGCGAATGTTAACACCAACCATACAGGATACCTGGGAACAGGATTTGTTGATGGCTATTACAACAGCACGTCAGCCCAGACATCTTTCAGCATGAACATTACCACTGCAGGAAACTACAGGGTCGCCCTTCGTTACAGCGCAGGTAATGGAACCAGCACTAATGTTGGTTTATATGTTAATAGTGTGAAAATAAAAAATATCACATGCCTTGCAACTGCCGACTGGAATACATGGTCCGAGATTTCAGAGACTGTGTCGCTCAACCAACATATGAATACAATAATGTTCAAGGCTGAGACTTCGAGCAGCAGTTGTATAAATGTTGACAGAATTACAATAACGCAGTGATACTTGTGTAAAAAAATAGCGAACGCCTCACAGCGGAGGAGTCATCTCCTCCGCTTTTTTTATTTCCGGAAGGTTTCCAGCATGTATTTTTAAGTTATTGATAAATTGATTGAAAATAAGAAAAGGACATACAAACTTGATCGATCAAATTTCTCCTATATATGTTATGGGACACGTTAATCCCGATATAGATTCGATAGCTTCAGCTATGGGTTACGCATGGTTACTTCGTGAACGGGATCAAAAAAATGCAATTGCAGCACGACCCGGTCCAATTACCAACCAGACCGCCTGGATCCTCCAGCAACTTCGTCTTGAACCACCGTTATTTCTGGCGGATGCGGCTCCACGTTTTAACCGGATTGCGCGTTCACTTCCACCGGTTCTTCCGGACAGATCCTTGCGTGAAGCATGGGCTATTGCAGCTTCAAATTCAATAGGGGTCCCAGTGGTTCAGGCTGACAACCAACCGCTTGGCGTAGTTACAGGAAACAGTGTATTTAAATTTATCTCCCGACAGATACACCAGCTGGTCGATCTGAACAATGTTTCTGTTGCAAAGCTTCTTTCAGTGCCATGCAGAGAAGCGATGGATGCTGATGTACCACGGTTTAAAGAAAGTATGCGCATTCGGGAGGGGCAGCGAAAGGTCATGCATGAAGAGCGTGATGATTTCCTGGTTACCCACGATGATGGTACCTATTATGGTATATGCAGATCTCCGGATGTACTCAATCCACCAAGGATGCAAATAATTCTGGTAGATCATAATGAAACGTCACAGTCGATTCGTGCAATTGAAGAAGCTGATATTGTTGAAGTACTTGACCACCATCGGGTAGGTGTCCAGGCGACAAAAAGTCCCGTTCCGTACTATATCGATATTGTCGGAAGCACCTCAACTCTGGTGAGTGAACGCATCTTTCTGTTTGGTATGACTCCCCCTCCGGAAATTGCAGCTCTACTGCTTGCTGGAGTTATGTCCGATACACTTATTTTAAAATCTCCGACAACCACTCAACGAGACTGCATTGTGGTAGAAAAGTTAATGTCAATTGTCAAATCAAGCGAAATTCTTTCATTCACCACCTATCAGGATTTTGGTAAAGAACTGTTAACCGCTGGCTCCGGGATGTCAGTTGCACCTGTTGAAACCATTATCTCTACAGATCTGAAAATCTATGAGACCGCAGGTTTAAAATTCGGACTGGCACAGGTTGAAGTTGGAAGTCTCGTCGAGCTAATTTCACGTGTTAACGAAATTTCTACAGGACTGAATCAGATGTGCCATTCACGAGGGCTGTCATTTGCAGTCCTCATGGTTACTGATATCGTTCGTGCTACAAGTAGATTACTGGTTGAAGGTGAAAAAGGGAAATTGAATGATCTTCCTTTTTCACGTTTGCAGGACGGTACTTTTGATGCACCAGGGATTGTAAGTCGTAAAAAGCAGTTACTTCCGGCAATACTTGCACTATTTGAATGACTTTTACGATGATACCAACTTGTGATTCTTTATCTGTAAAATTATAGTTATCTATTTACAATTATTTTTTCGTTTCCGTTATATAATGTACTTATAAAATAAACGCCGTTTGGTACATGAGCGATATTCCACCTGTATATTCCATTATGATCCGATTGTAACCGTTTCACAACAGAGCCGTCAGCACTGACTATCCGGATTGTTTGTCCCGATACATTGTTTATAGCTATTACTACAGTCTGACAATCATTTGACAAAATTTTAACCCCTGAAACTGCCTCGTATTTTTTACTGATTACTTTACCCATGGTCGCTACAGCAGTTGTGTCCCACCCCAGAATCTGTTTGATTTTTGCTACAACAGAATCAGCTATTCCTTTTGCATCAGTTACAGTCGGATGCCAGCTGCAGCCATTAATTGCCTGCTTACATTCCAAAAAATGGATATTTTTATGACCAAGACTGGTTGTTTCTGCTGCGACCGCAGCCTTTGTTGCCTGATCTTTACTCCCTGTATACGACATAAACAAAATCGGCGTAGATGGGTAATTACTACGGATCGTATTCACAAAAGAGTGAAGCGCAGTAGTATATTCGCTATCAGTGGCTCCGGAGCTATTGTCATTAATACCCAGAAATATCGTAACTATATCGGGAATCCAGGATGAAAAATTCCACATAGGAGTTGAAGCTCCTCCAAATGTATCCAGCGTACCGGCATACTTTTTAGGAAAGCTGGATTTCCCACCAAGACTTTTGGTAAGCCCGATACCTGATTCAGCAAGAATAATATCCTGTGCTTTAAAAGCCTTACTGGTTAGACGTGCCCATGATTTGTTGGCATTTGTTTTTGCCTGTTGATCATCACACGCCTCGATGAAATACCCGGCAGTAAAAGAGTCACCACAGAATTCCATCTTTCTGACAGGTTTTGGAAGTGGTTTAAGTTTTGCACCGTTTGTCAAATATATTCCGCTGAATGTTGCGATTACCCAGTATGGTTCATTCCTTCGAATAATGCGAATAATATGATCCCCGGTCGAAAGCCCGCTTACACAATCATATCTCTTTGAGTTCGAGGCGTCTGCAAATAACGGTGATGTCTGTACCTTACCATCAATTTCTATATCAAAGTAACCTGCACCATCGGTAAGTTCAAGACCTACAGATGATGTACCGCTGACTAAAAATTCAATAGTCGTTCCGGACCAGTTAAATCTGACTGCTGCAGGGTTTGTAAAATCAAATCTCCCGTAATAATTTATCATAGAATTATCAGGGGTGATCAAGGTATCCGCATTAGTGAGCTGTACAAAACACGAGATCATTATGCCGCTCAATAGCAGGAATTTTAACTTTGTGATGCTTTTTTTAATCATTTCTGAAATTCATTCCTGAGCATTAAAGTGTTCCACTAAAAAAGTGCTAAGTTTTAAAATACATTACATTTGGACCAAACTAAAGAATAAACCATTTTCTGAACTGGATAATTTTAAAATTATCTTAAAATCTATTTAATCCAATATAACATCCTGCATCTTCTAAGAAAATTTTTCTCCCTGTTCGATAAAAAAAATCGTGGAATTACAATTCAACATTTTTATAGAAACCTGTTGCCAGAAAAAAATCATTATCTGTTACTTTTTTGAAATAAATAACGTATTTTATATATAATGGAAACATATTTGGATAAAAAACCTGCAATTTATGACTATTTCGATTATCGTGAATATCTAAACGATTCATTCACCTATTTTAAAAAGATCGATTCAACCTATTCTCATAGGAAATTCCTCTCTGAAGCTGATATTCCTGGATCTACCTATCTGCTTCGGGTGTTAAAAGGTGAGAGAAAACTTTCATTAAAGTACGTTGCCAATTTTTCCAAATCAATACAGCACAATCCGGACGAAGCTGTTTATTTCGAATTACTCGTGAAATTTAATAATGAAAAAAAAGTGGATAAAAAAGATCAGTTCCTGAAAGAACTCCTCAAAATCCGCTCTGATAAAACTACATCATCATTAGAAGATAAAAAGCTCAAGTATTTTGAAAAGTGGTACTACCCGGTTATCCGTGACCTTGTAGGCATTGTTAACAACAGCGACGATTATAATGCGCTAAGCAGGATGCTCATCCCTCCGATGAGCCCATTGCAGGTAAAGCGGGCTGTCACATTCCTTCAGAAAAACGGATTTATTAAACAACGTGAAGATAGCCGTGGTTATACTCCTTCTGAACCAATTGTTTCCACGCAACCATCAGTAAATTCAACAATTCTGAGTCAATTTCACAAAAAAAACCTCGAACTTGACATTGCTGCATTCGAGAACTGTTCTCTTTCTGACCGCAGTATTTCATCTGTAATAATGAGTGTATCAACCGAAACTTTCGAAAAAATGAGGGTGGAGATACAGGAGTTCCGCAAACGGTTACTGGTTCTTGCACGTGAAGACACAAATCCTACAATGGTGTGCAGAGTGGGTTTTCAGGTGGTGCCGAGAGCAAAGGTCAAAAAAAGGAACAATGAGTAAATGAACCACCTGATTATTTTAGTACCATTACTGTTTCTTTCATGCAGCCTATCACCTCTAGGCAGTAACGGCACAGGTACTGATATCGGTGAAGCAAAAGTGTATGGTTATGCCCGATTTAGGGACAATACCATCGCTGACAATGTGCATGTCACAATCCGCGAGCAGAATTACGTTCCATTCTCGATTCCAGCTAAAAATCAAATCAAAACGGTAAGCGGTGAAGATGGGGCATTTACAATTTATCATATTTCACGTGGGTATTATCTGGTGGAACTCCGCACACATGATACACTCTGCGCAATCAAGAGATTTTATATCTCCGATATTGATACCAGTGTCAATATCGGGGATGTCGTTCTTGATACGATGGGTACATATAATGGTACTGTCCTGGAAAATGACCGGCCTGCAGCCGGCGCAAATCTTTTTGTTTTGGGAATGGACCAGAAAATTACAATAAATGAGAATGGCGTATTCACACTCAATTTACCAATAGGAGAACAGGTATTTCGTATCATTTCACCAATTCAGAAAGTTCAGACAGATATAGCATTTAATATAAAACAATCCGGTGAAATAATACGCACATTTGATACTCCAACCACCGTATTCGATGATTTTGAGGATTTTGATGGATCCAACAATCTTTCCGGACTGCTTGGTGGAGGTGGATGGTTTGCATTTACAGACAATTCAGTTGAAGGAAACAGTACTATTCTTCCAACATCTACACCAGGCCTTGTGGAAGCAATCGACACATCATCTGAAGCATACAAGGGCGGCAGTCTTCATTGCACGTTCAGTATCGATACAACATTTGCAAATCCGTATGCACTCATCGGATGCGATATCAGCAGTTCCAAAGATGCAAACAGTAAAAAATCCTGGTTTGACTTTTCTAAAATGACCGCTCTCACCTTTATGGCAAAGGGTTCAGGCACAATCTACCTGCAGATTACCTGCAAACCAATCGTTCCCAATGTTTTTACAGTCTACGAAATTCCAGTCATCCTTTCAACCCAATGGCAGAAACATACTATACAGGCATCAGATATTCCAAACGCACTCGCTTCAACAGTAACTCAGGTGCTCTACTGGAAAGATGGCAATAAAGCAGTAAGCAATATCAACTTTGTCGCAGAGAAACAGGCAGAACTCTGGCTTGATGAAATTGTGATTGAGGGTATGGGTGTTACGGATTTTCTAAAGTAGATTCAGATGTCAAAAATCAAAGCTTGCCGAGAATAATTGTTTTCCCCCGGGCCTGGGATAAATTATCAGTAATTGAACATTTTTTGACCAGCCATAACTTTTCCCGATTTCAATATTTGGTTATACTGATCTCTGATTTGATATAATACAATTTGATTGTACCGCATTATCTGCATACTTCTCTCTTTATATGGAACTCGTTGTAACACTTTTCCTGAAATATCAAATATAATGACAGATACTGGAGGATTTGCATATTCAGGACAATTTGTGCTGAATGTTATTTCAGGCAAGGTATTGATAGTACCACAGGAAAAATCAATCATTGAAGCATGTTTATCATGAAATGCCTTGAGTTCATCTTTACATCCACTCCAGCTCCCATACTGATCAACCGAATCATACGACCAGGGCATGATTCCGGCATAGCCGTTTGTATATGCATTTTCAATCATCTCTTTCAATGTGTACTTTCCGGCAACACCCGGATTTTCACCAATAAGAGTTGGTTTGTCAAGTTTCCAGTATGATGGCGTTTTCGTTGCCTGAAACGGATCATACCCCCAGTCAGGATTGTACATCCAGTCGTAATAGTGAATCTGGTAAAAATCAAGTTTTGCACCCGGTTTATTGTATGCAGCTGCAAATGATGAATCATTCCAGTAATGTACTTCTGCAGGTCCGATCTTTGTTGAATGCCACTTAAGACAGGCTGAGCCAACGGTGACCATCTTTGATGAATTTGCATGAATTGCTTCAGATATCATACCACAGAACCTCAGCATCTCCTTTGCACTTACAAGCTGTACCGTAGTACCTGGTCCACTGATACTCCACTCCGGTTCGTTAATAATTTCCCATGCCAGAAGATTACAGGTATTTGCAAATTTCTTCACCATTGGAATCAACGCATTGGTAATATAGGACGCGGTTTTTGATGAATCTTTAATGAGATCAGCGTGCAAGCCTGCATATTTCCCTGCTGATCCGGTAAAATCTTTTGTCATATCAAATGACCACAGACAGGGCATCACCATCACATTATTTTGAGCACCGATACTGAAAATCTCTTCAAGATTGGAAAGAAAATTGGTATCAAGTCCGGTGACAGATCCATTATCATCAAATTCAGGTGATGTTCGTCCATCGCAATGGATCCATAGTCGAACACAGTTAACCCCATACAGTTTACACTGCTCAAACAGTGTTGTAAAAAATGATCTTTCATACAGGGCACCCCATTGATAGTGTACTCCGGCATCAGAACCAAAAGCGTTCCATGGGACATTTATTCCATTGATGTAATAATTTTTTCCATTGAAAGGGATCGTATTGGCAGGTGTGGAAGCAAATGACTCCTGCAGCAGTTGAACACAGAGAAAGGCAGCTACAAATAGAAACTTTGTCTTTTTCATTCGACTTTATCCTTAAGGTGTTTAAAGGTTTTTAGTATTCATTTTTAGTTGTGAAACTATACCTGGATCGTCTCTCTCCCCGACCCTCTCTCTACTCTGTGGAGAGAGGGAGTTAACGCAATTTGTCTCTTCTTTCCCCCTCTCCATTCACTAATGGAGAGGGGGACCAAGGGGGTGAGGCGAATTGCGAATTATGCTATTTCTTAAATTTATCACAAAACACTAACCTCCAGTTTCGCATGCGTCTTCTCGCCTCTCTCCCCAGCCCTCTCTCCACTCGTGGAGAAAGGGGGCAATCGCGTTTTCCTCTCTTCTTTCCCCCTCTCCATTCACCAATGGAGAGGGGGACCAAGCGCCGCACTGAGCGGAGTCGAAGTGAGGTGAGACGATCGCGAATTATGAATACATTAGAGTATCCTCTATAAAAGTACCATTCTGAGATCAAAATATCAACCATCAGAATGGTAGTGAAACCTGAGGGTCACTTTATAATTGTAACTGGTGATGAAACAAGTCTGGTTGTTGAGTCATGTAATCGGATAAAATAGGTTCCGGAACGGATGTTATTGATGGGAAACTGAAGTACATGTGATCCCTGAGGATAATAATCGGAATTTAGTCTACATACTGATTTTCCGGCAATATCGATCAGTTCGAATGAACCGTTGATCGCTTGTGTAAGTTGCACTATAATCTCACGGTTTTTGTTAACATACATTTGAATATCATTTTGTGATGCAGCCTTTTTTACATACTCTTTTACAGGAGTACCGGAATCAACAGGTTTGAGGCTGATATCATCAAAAGTGACTTTTCCTGAGACTGTTCCCAGATCAAATACCATGCGTGCTTTACGATCGCTTGTTTCACCCATAGTAAACTCATAGGTATATGTCTTCATTTCTGATGTAACATTGAACTTCTGATACCCGGAATAGGTTGTCCAGGGATCTTCATTCAAACCAACATTGGTAGAAAGAACAAATGGTTCTTCTGCCCGCACCTTAAATGATACGATATATTTTTTCCCTTTTACAATATCAAGTTCAAGTTTTTTAAACTGCGCATTCCACCCATCAGTTCCCTTTGTAGTCATATTTGCTACAAATTCACCATTAATTACAGATGCAGTACCGACTGCGGGGGTAAACGCTTCAAATTTCCACCCTGCAGTATCTTTTGAAAAGTCGCCATTTGTAATTAGCTCCGCTCCGACAGCCGGGCCATTATCGGAAAATTCAGCAGTGATAGTCATGTTATCGTTTACCACGAATGTCTGCTCGGTCGCAGTACCCTCTTTACTGCCAGACCATTTTACAAATTCATTTCCTGCATCAGCGATAGCTTTAAGCGTTATTGTTGTCCCGGAATCCACCATTGACTTATTAGGAGAAATCGTCACAGTTCCGCGCCCTTTTACGATTACCGACACACTGAACCGTGCAATTTGAGCACCTTCGCATTTGTCTTCAAGCATGAATTTTGGCCGGGTCGCTGTGTTTTTTATACTGTTAGGATCAGTCGTGCAGACTTCGAGCCCCCACCCTTTCAGCGATGCAAACTTACTGTCCGGAGTCATATCCATCTCTACACAATCATTATTTCCCGGACCCCACTCCCAGACCAGCCAGCCGATTTCGTTTTTCTGACATTCAGCTATAATATGTTTGTAACTGATATTTGTCTTACAACCGATACCTTTATGTGCAAACTCCCCAACGATCAGAGGAAGGTTCATTTTTACCGATTGCTCAATTTCATCGGTAATTTTCTGATCACTCCACCCCCACTCGATCGGCCACCACATATGAACAGATAAGAGTATGTTATGGTCAGGATCTGCAGCAACAAGATCCGGCCCTACCGCTTGAAGAATATCGATATCCTGTCCGTATTTTGCAGCATCGATGACTATTGGAACATGAATGCCGGCAGCACGCATCTTTGTAACTGCATCGGTATACCCTTTTTTAAAATCATCATTAGAGACAGTTTCACCACACTCATTAGCAATATTTATAAGCATATACTCTTCATATTTCTGAATAATGCTGACCACTTCCGGTTTAATCCACCAGTTCACACATGTTGATAACTGATCCCATTTTCCCGTAGCATCATGAAGTTCCGGTATGGGAATCATCTTATTATCCTTACACGCTTTAATTGCAGCATCAAATTTTGTGAGATCGCCGGTGGTGAGCCAGCAGATACGTACACTGTTAGCGCCGGTTTGTGCAATCTCAGGAAAACTGGCACCATTGATATCGGTCCAGATAGTCATCTTGTTAATTCCGCGCAGAATTACTTTTTCTCCGCATTTATCATATAAGTATCGTCCTGCAACCTTGAAGCCGGGTGCTTCGGAATAAATAGTACTTATCCCTGACATCAAAATTGCAGCAGTCATACACCAGCGCCTCAACCAGTTCCCGATCCCATGATAAAAAAGCATAAAAACCATCCTTTAAAAGAATTTGTAGAGATTTATTTAAAGCCATATATTATAACAAAATATTTGTTGCCATTTATTATAGTAGCATTTTATCTACAGAAGGTTAGTTATTCATTAAAATAACATAAAATATAGCTTAAATTTATTTTTTAAAAGTACATTATGAGTTTTATTATTTGATCGTCTTTAATCCTGTTGCCATAATTAATAAAGCTATAAATTTTGTTAGATTCAATAAAAATGAATTTATGCCAAAAAGAGATTTAGATAAATTGTCCAGTGTGATTACTATCACCAATGTTGATTGATGGAAATGCTAAATCATTACATGTTACAAAATGATCATATTGGATAAAAATCTTGAGCGGAAACAGATTATATACATTAGATTAATAGATGGTAAATTTAGAAGTATGGATAGTGAAAGTTACCTTTTTTAATCTAAGAGATTTTTTAATGATTAAAATGGTACAAAAATATTGGCAAACAGAGTGAACTTTTCTTATATTCCCTAACGAAAACGTATTCGTAAGTATTTTTGCGACATTTTTAATTGAAAACTCACTTGCTGGTTTAAGAGAACAAAAAAATTCTGAAACATTTATACGCTTAATATATCTTAATATACAATGAATGAAAACAAAAGGTTATAAAACATAATTAGAAGGAGTTCGGGATGATTAAAAGCTCAATAAAGTATCTATTAATATGTTTTATTGCTTCATCTGCGTTTAGTGCGGAAATATTTGTTTCCCCAACTGGATCTGATGACGCTGCGGGAACCAAATCTGCCCCATTTAAAACACTGACAAAAGCTCGTGATAAAGCCGATGAACTTAAAGCCAGTGGTCCTGTTACAGTTAATCTCCTTGGGGGAACTTATTACCTGAGTAAACCACTCGAATTTGGTGCAGCTAATTCAGGAACAGCTGCAGCACCTATTTTATTTCAGACAGCCCCAGGAGAAGAACAATCAGCGATCATCAGTGGTGCAATAAAATTACCAGGTACCACAGAGTGGACAGCTGCAACAATAAACGGTGTTAGTGTTCAAAAGACTACCATAGCGACTAACTTACATATTGACCAGCTCTTCTTAAATGGAAAACTTCAAATTCTGGCAAGATACCCCGATTACAACTTCAATGCGAAAAGATTAAACGGCTATGCTGCTGATGCGCAGGCTAAGGCTCAGGCATGCGCAAATCCGGCAGAAGGTCCCGGATACATCCGAGCTCTTCATAATTCTGATTGGGGCGGTAATGATTTTTACTTTACAGGAAAAACTACAATACAATGGGTAGGAGACAACAATCGCGGAGGCGGAATAAACCAAACCTATAAAATGGCTGAAAATATTTTCGAATTTTGTAATGCTCCGGGTGAATGGTTTTACCGTAAAACAACTGGAGAACTATGGTTTTACCCACCGGCAGGCACCAATCTAAGCAATTCAACTATAGAATTAGCATCAATTTCTCAGTTAATCAGATTTTATGGTTCTAATGGTACAACTGCAAACAGTGTCAAAAATATCACTTTCCGTAACGTTACATTTACTCATGTATATCGTTCACTTTTCGACAGCACCGGACAGTTTTATGAAAAAGTTACCGGATCTGACTGGGGTATTGTCCGCAAAGGTACAATTTTCATGCAGAATGCCGAAAATATCGTAATCGATCATTGTCTGTTTGATCATGTCGGTGGAAATGGTGTTTTCATGAGTGGATATAACCGTCATAATGTTGTGTCTAATTGCGAATTCAAAGGAACTGGTGCTACCTGCGTGGGACTTTTGGGTTTAAGATCTTCCATGTGGTGTCCAGGGAGCTGGAATGATGCTGGAAATGCATATAACGCTACCTGTCCTGGTAACGTCAAGACACCAGGACCCAAAACCGACGATTATCCATCCTTTTGTGTTGTTCGAAATAACCTGATGGATACACTTGGAACATTCGAAAAGCAGGTTTCGGGTGTTTGTTTGTCAGCTACCGAGTTCGATACAATCAGCCACAATACGATCTGTCATATGCCAAGAGCTGGTATCAATTTTTGTGATGGATGCTGGGGTGGAACAGTCGTTGAATATAACTGGGTGTACGACTGTGTTAGAGAGACAGGCGACCATGGCCCATTCAACGCATGGGGACGCGACAGAAATCTGATATATGGTTCAAATAATGCTGCTGCAACATTTTACGATGCAAGAAATCCAACCATCGTGCGTATGAACCGTTTTGAAGTTCCGGATCATATGTTCGGTATCGATCTGGATGACCAGGCATCCAATTATTACCAGGAGAATAATCTGATCCTTGGTGGTGGTTTCAAAGTACAATGGACACGCGCAAACAAATATATAAACAATATTTCAACCGCTAAGGAGAATGGCAATGTCCAATTCCATGGTACATGGGGTTCAGCCAGCCAGCCGTCGTACCATTATGGAGTTAGAAACATTATATATGCAACATCGCCATGTGTTTACCAGCAATGCTGCTTCGGTTCCGGAAGCATTGCAACTCAGGTTGCTAATACCAAAACCTATTGGGATTCCAATATGGTGTATGTCAGTAATGGAGCCAACCCTACTGTCTCTGGCTGGAATAATTGTGGAAGTCAGTCAAACTCGTGGAACGAGTGGAAAAATGCAGGGTTAGATGCTCACTCGGTACTTGCAGATCCAAAATTCACTGATGTTAATAAGAAATGGCCAGGTCGAACTCCCGAATACTTACCAGTTGGTGATTACAATCCAAGTAATACAACTGCAATGAATGCCATTAAGTTCAAACCATTTCCGATGGATTCTTTTGGAATTATCGGGGTAAAACCCGGCTTATATAGAAGTGACGTCGGGATTATTAACCCTCCAGAAAACAGCAATAGGTCAAAAAGTGATCTAAGCAAAACTGTTTCGCTCAAATACACAACCCGTCTACTTTCAGTTGAACATAATGGTGATTATCAGGTTGTAATTACATCTTTAGCGGGACGGACAATAGCACAATTTAAAGGCAATGGTACATCTTCATTCGCTCTTGATGCAAGTCAGATCAGATGCGGTTTGTATGTTGCCAACGTCCATACAGGGATGGGTACACTTTCACAACGAATTGTTGTGAATAAATAACTACTAAGAATCGTCTGATCTGAAGGCAAACACTCGCTTTTTAGTGCCCTGAGCTGTGAACTCTACTATGGTTCACAGCTCTGTTTGCTGAACAGTTGCGATGAAAGTATATTACAGGATGGATAGTTCGTTTCTTTATTAACATCACAAAATTTCGTACAAAAAATTAAATAATTAATCTACCGCATTGGAAAGGGTCAACATGCTTCGGAAAATTTTATTAACTGGAACAGTAGCAGCATGCAGTTTGTTAATAACAACAGGATGCGAGAAGGAGAACAACCCGGCATCAGGCGATGGCAGAACTGTAATATTCTCAGACGGATTCGAAAAGGATTTATCGGGTTGGCAAGGTGGGTATCAGGTTACACAGGAAGATATGTATAAACCCATGAGAATTACCTCAACTGTTAAAAATTCAGGTAATAATTCCATCACTTCTGATTCCAGTATGACAGCCTTGTACCATATAGAACTCGATAGAATTGAATCAGGAACTGTTGGTGTTGAATTTTTTATGATGGCTCAATCATTGGAAAAAACTAATTTTGGTGTGGAAATTGGACAAAATCCTGGATCCAGCGGTGCAGTATCACCATCCTATGGTATCTATTTTGACCCTCTGGATTCTATCAAGTGTACATCCTACGCCTCCTTTCCATCTGTTGACATTCAAAAAATGGTTGCGCCGATTCAAGCTGGTAAATGGTACAAGTTAAATGTTGAAGTAAATATGGACAATTCTACTGTCACCTATTCTATTGACGGCTCCGTTGTACATACGGAAACGATAAGTTCGCTTTATGGAATCGACAGACTGCTGGTGTTTCGTGGAAAGTATGGCAAAGATTACTCCGAATCATCCGAAGGTGTAAAACCATATTTCATCGATGACATCACTTACTACAAAAAATAATCTGAATTCATTAGACTTTTCATAAAACGTTCTTTAGCACCGTAGTCTTTAATTACGGTGCGTCTTTAAATTTATGACTTTTGAAAGGTACTTCTATGTTTTTATCCCGAATCTGCAAAATTTTTGCACCATCGGTAATTTTTGTGACATTCTGTTTCGGGCAGGATTCATCAAATATTAAAATAACCCCGCACGGCTTTTCCTCTGCAGAATGGGGCCAGGTTGTAAGAGGCTATGATAAAAATGTTGGTGATATTGCGCATGTATCATTTGCACGAATCTATCTTGGAACCGGTTTAAAAGTCAAACTTGGAGAGAATACTGATTTTTCCGGAAGACTCGATGTGAAAGCATTCAATGAGTTTCCACGCCTGGCCAATCCTGGAGGCACAAGAAGGTTTTACTACTACTTTTACCTTCATCAGGCCGAATTGAAACATAAGTTTTTACATTTTTTGAATGTCGAAAATCTTCAAATGGATGTCGGTGGTGGATATTTTCCTTACAAGTATAACCCCGATGTCAGAAATCTTGGTGAACATCTTTTCCGCAGCACAGTTTACCCTCAAACTCTCACAACCGAATTTGATATGCCATGGGCACGTATTGCAGGTCTCTATTCAAAATTCAACTATACAACTGGTAACAATAATATCGGTCTTGATATTATCGCCAGCCTTAATACAGAATGGATTGCTATCAGCGATTTGAATATCACATTTATTGGAAAATACAACTTAGCAAAAATTTTTGAGATTGGAGCTGGAGTTCAATTTTCAAGCTTAGTTTCAGCTGATGGTGGTGCAAGAACCCCATACGACATCCAGACCACGTACCTCGGTGAAAATAATGATACAACCCAAAACTATACGTTCAAGGGAACCAAAATCATGGGAAGATTATCACTGGATCCCAAGAAATTGTTTCCGAGTTCATATTTTGGAGAGAACGACCTGAAGCTTTACACTGAAGCTACTTTACTTGGTGTAAAGAATTATGGAGTCGCATTACGCTCCCCTATCTGGTATAACAGCATTCTGGAACGAATTCCGGTAATGGCTGGATTTAATGTTCCTACCTTTAAAATTCTCGATGTTCTTAGTGTCGAAGGACAATGGTGGGGAAACAGGTATCCAAACAGTATGGAAGGCGCAGTTATTGAAGGACTTCCACTCCCATTTCTCAAGTCAACAAAATCAATCGATTCTGTAACCTACACAGACGATAATTACAAATGGAGTATTTTCGCATCAAAAACATTTAAAAAACATTACCGGATATCAGCACAGGCTGCGAGTGATCATATGCGTACATTTGCCTGGGATTACCAGCGGCAGGATTGGGAAGAATCATTACATGGTCCGGACAAATGGAGTTACGTTTTAAAATTTAGTCTGCTTTTTTAATCTGAAAAATCGGAGCTATTTTACAAAATAGAGGTAAATATGAAAAGAACCGTGTTTTTTTTGTCAGTTGTAAGTGTCTTGTTATTAAGTATCTTTTTATTACGATGTGATTTTGAAACATCGTCAGGACCAACCCCCTATTCTGTTTTCGAAGGTAAAACAACTTCATCTACATCCAATGCTATCGGAAAAGGTCAGAAAACTTTCACTATTCCGGCATCCCTGCCAATTGTTGCAGGCCAGCGTACCGTAAATGTTTCAGTTGCTGGAAACGATACCATTTATATGACTGGCATGATTTCAGCTTATGATGTCAAAAGTGGAGCACTTACAGTTGACGTGACCCAAATTAATGGTTCCGGGACATTCAATAACTGGAAAGTTGTACTGGGAAAAACTTTTACAGAAGTACAGGACAGCCTTCGCCAGGAATACACCAATATGAAATTCGGAATGTTTGTTCACTTCAACATGTCAACATTTGACCGCTGTTGCTGTGATGATTGCTATAGCGTTACTGGTGAGTGGGGACGGCCCAATGTCGATCCTAAACTTTTCAGACCAAAATCACTGGATTGCGGACAGTGGGCAGAGATCGCAAAATCAGCCGGTTGTAAATACATTATACTTACCTCAAAACATCACGATGGATTTTGTCTGTGGCCCTCAAAATATACAGATTATAGTATTAAGAAAGCGACAGTAACCACTGATGTGGTCAAAGAATTTGTCGAAACGGCCCGTTCACGAGGTTTGAAGCCAGGTTTATATTATTCAATCCGTGATCTAACCAATGGTATTGATACAAATTTCATTAAGGGACAATTGACTGAGCTCCTTACAGAATATGGTGATCTTGCCTGTCTCTGGTTTGATGGTTGGGGTTGGGATGCAGGATATAAACGTGTTCCCTATAGAATGATTCAGAATCTGATCAAAAAATATCAACCGACTTGCATGTTGGTTGAAAATAATCACGAGTATACAACTGCACATTCTGAAATTGTTGAGTATGAGATTCCAATTGATGGCATGCCTAAATTAGGAACTGTCATGCCTGCTGAAGGCAATGAACCAATCCGACAGGACAAAGGACATTGCTGGTTCTGGCATCCTGTTGACGAATGTACCATCATGTCACCCAATTACATCGTGGAAAGATTGAAATTATGTAATTCCCGCAATGCATCTTATCTTCTTGACCTCACTCCTGACACAACCGGACTTATCCCACAATGTCAGGTAGAAACCATGAAAGCTGTTGGGGAATTACTTAAAGCACAGAACACAACAACTGAAAAGTGACATACATTGACACATATTTATAACCATTCCTGATCATTAACATATTAGCGAGTAGTTACATCTTCTTTACAAGATGTTATTTCTCCGTAGAATGTGATCTGAATTTAAATACTGGTAATTACTTTAAGAACTCAACAACTAATAAAAACTAAACAAGCCCTAATACCGACTCAAACTTAACCAAGGAGATCACTCCTATGTCTGTTCAGGATAGCACCATGCCAGAAGTGGCATCAGCAACTCTCGATAAAAGCAGCAAATCAACTGCATCGACCACACCTTCTCCGGATACCGGTAAACCAGCAGTAATTCCTGCGGCGATGATTTTCCCATTTGTGATTGTCACCTCGCTATTTGCGCTGTGGGGATTTGCGAACGATATTACCAACCCCATGGTGGCAGCGTTTAAAAACGTCCTTCTGATATCAAATTTTGAAAGCTCACTGGTGCAGTTTGCATTTTATGGTGGCTATTGTATTATGGCAATTCCTGCTGCACTGTTTATTAAGCGGTTTTCCTATAAAACCGGTATTGTTGTTGGCTTATTTCTTTATGCAACAGGCTGTCTGCTGTTTATTCCATCCGGTAACATGATGCAGTTCTGGGCATTTCTCGTTGCTTATTTTGTAATGACCTCCGGTCTCTCCTTTCTCGAAACAAGTGCCAATCCCTACATTCTTTCAATGGGACCATCGGACACAGCAACACGACGACTTAATTTTGCTCAGGCTTTTAATCCTATAGGATCACTCACCGGAATGCTTATTGCAAAAAATATGATTCTCGAAAAACTTGATTCAACAACAGAAACCGCACGGCGTGCACTTGCATCAACAGATCCTGACTTGCTTGGAAAAATCAGACATCATGATATTGGTATTATCAGTACGCCTTATATTGTACTTGGCGTTGTTGTACTTTCAGCAATGATTTTATTCATGATCCTGAAGCTTCCTAAAGGTACTGGTGAGGAAGACAATAAGCTTCATATTGGCGGGACATTCAAACGTCTTCTTGCAAACGGCAGATACGTTGAAGGTGTTATAGCACAAGCCTTCTATGTTGGAGCCCAGATTATGTGCTGGACATTTATTATCCAGTATGCTGAATCAGAACTCGGAATGCCAAAAGCTACCGCTCAAATGTATAATATGGCGGCAATGATTTTATTTGTAAGCAGCAGGTTTATTTGTACTTACCTTCTTAAATATTTCAAACCAGGTTCACTTCTTATGGCCCTTGCAATTGGCGGAGGAATCCTTACACTCGGAGCAATTTTTGTAAAGGGTATGCCTGGACTGTATTCTCTTGTTGGAATTTCTGCATGTATGTCGCTCATGTTCCCGACAATATACGGTATTGCGCTTAAAGGTGTTGGTGATGATGCGAAACTTGGTGCAGCAGGCCTTATCCTCGCTATCGGCGGTGGGTGCCTTATGCCCCCAATGCAAGGGAAAATTCTCGACATGAGTGCATTCAACCTTGGTTTCATGACACTTTCAAGTGCTCGTATGTCATTCGTTCTTCCGTTGATCTGTTTTGTTGTTATTGCGATCTTTGGTTTGAGGACTGCAAAAGAACATGCTAAAACTGCATAAAGACTAAAATAGTATAAATAAAAAAAGGAATTAATTTATGTTAAAAGGTATCCCTTCAATAATTTCACCGGAGCTGCTTAAAATCCTTATGGAGATGGGCCACGGTGACGAAATCGTTATCGCTGACGGAAATTTCCCGGCAGCATCCATTGCTCAACGGTTAGTACGCAGTGATGGTAACATGGTCCCGGAGCTGCTCGAAGCAATTCTTTCTATTTTCCCGCTTGATAAATATGTACCAAAACCTGTAGCACTCATGTCACTTGTTCCAGGTGAAACATACAAACCTGAAATATGGAATGTTTACAGGTCTATTTGCAGTAAGCATGAGTTCTTTACTGATTTCGAATCAGTGGAACGTTTTGCCTTTTACGAAAGAGCAAAAAAGGCATATGCCGTTATTGCAACCAGTGAAACTGCTCTTTATGCTAATATCATACTTAAAAAAGGCGTAGTGGTTTAATTAATTACATACTTTGGAGGAATAGATGTCACAGAATTTAGAAAAAGTAGATCCCGCAAAAGTGCCTCAGAGAAAACTTCGTGGAGGCGATACCATTCCCGGGATCGGTATGGGAACATTTGGTTCTGATCGTTTCAGCGGTCAGGATATAGCAACAGCCGTTGAAGGAGCCGGTGAGATCGGTTTCAGGCTCTTCGATTGCGCATCAGTATATGGTAATGAAGATCTTATTGGGAAATCTTTTAAAAATATCATGGCCAAGGGTATTAAACGTGAAGAATTGTTCATTACCTCCAAGGTATGGAACGATATGCATGGAAAAGGTGATGTACTGATTTCATGCGCCAAAACGCTTAAAGATCTGCAGCTTGACTATCTTGATCTTTTCTTTGTACACTGGCCATTCCGGAATTTTCATCCTAAGGGCGCAGCTCCCGATTATCACAATTCCGATGCCCGTCCTTACATTCAGGAAAAGTATATGGAAACATGGTACCAGATGGAAGAGCTTGTAAAACGCGGCTATGTACGTCATATCGGTACATCCAATATGACCATTGCAAAACTCAAGTTATTGCTTCGTGATTGCCGTATTATGCCATCAGCCAATGAGTGCGAACTCCATCCATGCTTTCAGCAGCCGGAACTTTTTGATTATTGTAATGCAAACAATATTCTTCCTATTGGTTTTACACCGATCGGATCCCCTACCCGCCCCGATCGCGATAAAACACCTGATGATGTTTCTGATATTGAAGATCCGATAGTCGTTAAGATCGCGAAAGCTCACAATGTTCATCCGGCAGTAATATGTCTTAAATGGGCTGTTCAGCGCGGACAGGTACCTATTCCATTCTCTGTATATCCTAAAGAATATATAAGCAATTTAAAGTGCACTACTGAGGATCCTTTAACAGATGCCGAAATGAAGGAAATGAAATCGGTAGATAAAAAATGCAGACTTATTAAAGGTCAGGTTTTCCTCTGGGATGGCTCCAAAGGATGGGAAGACCTCTGGGATGAAGACGGAACAATTGCCGGATAATCCGCTAATTTTTGTAAAAAGCGCCGGATAATAAAGTCCGGCGTTTTTTCTATACAGTAACCCAACAGAAGAGATACTATGTCATTATTACTTGGAATCGATATCGGTACTTCATCATGTAAAGCAGCACTTTTCGAAAAAGACGGAACAGTCCGGGCGCATGCTTCAGAAAATTATCAACTGTATCAACCGCATCCGGGATGGGTCGAGCAGAATGCTGATGAGTGGTGGAGTGCTGTCTGCAGCGCAGTAAAAAAAGTTGTTGCAAATGCCGGAATAAACAAATCAGATATAGCCTGTATCGGTGTTGATGGTCAGAGCTGGTCGGCAATACCGGTCGATAAAAATGGTAGTGTACTCGCCAATACACCAATCTGGATGGACACACGATCTACCGACATTTGTGAAGAGGTCACCCGGAGAGTGGGTGCCGAAACCATTTTCAACGTTGCAGGAAACAGTTTAAACGCAACCTATACCACACCGAAAATCCTCTGGTTTAAAAAAAATCATCCGGAGATTTACAAAAACACCAGGTATTTTCTTCAGAGCAACAGTTTTATCGTGATGAAACTTACCGGAAGCATCACCCAGGACAAATCACAAGGGTATGGCCTTCACTGCTTCGATATGGCAAAAGGAACCTGGGATGAAAATCTTGCAGATAAACTTGGAATTGACATAGAGAAACTTCCTGCCATATATGACTGTTCAGAGGTTGTCGGAACCATAACATCAAAAGCAGCCGAAGAAACCGGTCTTAATACCGGTACCCCGGTGGTTGCCGGTGGTCTTGATGCCTGTTGCGGAACACTGGGTGCCGGTGTAATTCAAACGGGACAAACACAGGAGCAGGGCGGTCAGGCAGGCGGTATGAGCATAGCTGTTGATAAAGCAACTGCACATCCGAAACTGATTTTAAGTCAACATGTTGTCCCCGGCATCTGGCTTCTTCAAGGAGGTACGGTTGGGGGTGGTGGAGCAATCCGCTGGCTTCGTGATATATTGTTCCATGATGACATGAGTAAAAACATTAACGTAGACCATTTTAAAATCATGGATGAAGAAGCACGTAAAGTCAAAGTTGGTGCTGACGGGTTACTCTTCCTCCCCTACCTCATGGGTGAACGATCCCCGTTATGGGATCCTAATGCTCAGGGGGTTTTTCTCGGTCTGACATTTGGAACAAAGCGCTCTACGATGATCAGATCGGTTTTTGAAGGAGTTGCATTCTCATTGCATCACAATATCATGACCGCACTTGAAGCTGGAGTTGGTGTTGCCGATATGAATGCTATGGGTGGAGCTGCAAACAGCGATGTCTGGACTCAGATCAAGGCTGATATCACTGGTAAATCTATACAAATACCCGGTTCTGATACGGCAACAACACTTGGAGCTGCTATCCTTGGCGGTGTTGGCACGGGCATTTACAAGAGTTTTGATGAAGCTGTGTCGCAGACAATTCGCATCAAAAAAACGTATCAGCCGAATATGGACAATCACAAAAAATATCAGGAATTTTATTCAATCTATCTGTCTGTTTATAATAACCTGAAACAATCAATGGATTCACTTGTTAAATTAAAATAAAGGGTTCAGCTATGAAAGCTGCAGTATTGCATGCTAAAAATGATTTACGTTATGAAGAGATCCCCGATCCAAAGATCGGCGACAGTGATGTACTTGTAAAAGTGAAAACTACAGGAATCTGTGGATCAGATATTCCGCGTGTACTCGATAATGGTGCTCATTACTACCCTGTTATTCTGGGACATGAGTTTGCCGGTGAAGTTATCGAATGTGGAAAAAATGTCAAAAAGCTTTCTATTGGTGATAAAGTTACCGGCGCACCTCTGGTTCCCTGCATGAAATGTGCAGACTGTCAGAGGGGTGACTATTCACAATGCAAATTTTATACCTTTATCGGATCACGAATTCAGGGAAGTTTTGCAGAATTGATCTCGATCCCCGAACAGAATGCAGTCAGATTTCATCAGAACACCTCATATGAACAGGGTGCATTCTTTGAACCATCAACAGTAGCTCTTCACGGATTACGCAGGCTCAATTACACCGGTGGTGCAAATGTCGCAATTCTCGGTGGTGGTACCATCGGTATTTTTACAGCGCAATGGGCTCGTATTCTTGGGGCAAAAAGTGTGACTGTTTTTGATGTAGTTCCTGAACGTCTGGAACTGGCCAAAAAACTGGGTGTAACATACACGATTAACAGCGCTGAAGATTATAAAGAAAAGGTTAAAGAGATAACCTCAGGACAGGGATTTGAGTTTGTCTATGAAACTGCCGGGCTGAATGTAACAATGAATACCGCGTTTGAAATCGCTGCAAACAAAGCTCTGGTTTGCTTCATTGGCAATTCTCATAAACCACTTACTTTCGATCACAATCTTTTTGAGAAAATGTACCGTAAGGAATTCATGCTTACCGGTTCATGGATGTCCTACAGTGCACCATTTCCCGGAAGTGAATGGGAATTGACAGCACACTATTTTTCAACCGGTGAACTTAAATTTGATGATTCACTAATTTACAAAAGGTTTCCTTTAAGCAATATTGCAGATGCATTTGCGATGTATAACAATCCCCGGGATGTTAAAGGTAAACTTTTAATTATTGTTTAATTCAGAAAGAAACTGAACATGCAGTTAAAACATCCACTTAAATATATCGTTGAAGAAAACCGTAAAGGTGTGCCGCTGGGTATGTACTCAGCCTGTACTGCCAATGAGATTGTGATCGAGGCAGTGCTTGAAAATGCCCTTGAACATGATGATTATGCGCTTATCGAGGCTACCGCTAACCAGGTAAACCAGTATGGCGGTTACACTGGAATGACTCCTGCGGATTTTGTCAAATTCTGCCATACAATCGCCGACCGCATAGGCTTTCCACGCTATAAGCTGATTCTCGGCGGTGATCATCTCGGCCCGCTAACCTGGGTAAACAAACCTGAAAAGGAAGCGATGGAAGAGTCTAAGATACTGATCAGAGATTATGTGCAGGCTGGCTTTACTAAAATCCACCTTGATACAAGTATGCGTGTTGCCGATGATGATCCTCACACTCAGTTGCAGACATCGGTTATTGCCAGACGAAGCGCCGAACTGTGCACTGTGGCAGAAGAAACCTTCTCAGCATTGCAGAAAAACAGTGAAACAATTCTGGTTGCACCTGTCTATGTAATTGGCAGTGAAGTTCCCATCCCTGGTGGTGCACAGGAAGAGGAAGTGATGCATGTTACTAAAGTTGCAGATTTTAAAGATACAGTCAGCACGTTCAAAAAAATCTATACTGAGCATAACCTTTCAGGCGCCTGGGACCGTGTTCTTGCAGTTGTCGTCCAACCCGGAGTTGAATTTGGTGATGCTGAGGTGCACAAATACGATCGACCGGCCGCATCAGAGCTGTCTGCAGCACTAAAAGAGTACCCTGGCATTGTCTTTGAGGGCCACTCGACTGATTACCAGCCACCAAAACTGCTCAGGCAGATGGTTGAAGACGGCATCGCACTATTAAAAGTTGGGCCGGCATTAACGTTTGCCCTCCGTGAGACACTGTTTTCTCTCTCCCACATCGAAAAAGAGATGTTTTCAGATGATCCAAAGGTCAAAACTTCCAATTTTATCGAAATCCTTGAAGAAAAAATGGTGGAGAACCCGAAAAACTGGATCAAACATTACCATGGCAGTGAAAATGAGTTGAAATTTTCGAGAAAATACAGTCTTTCGGACCGTTGCCGTTATTATTTTCCTCATGAGCATGTAGATAAATCAATAAAGGATCTTATCGCAAATCTGTCCAGAAAAGAGATCCCTTTGACTCTGATCAGTCAGTATCTACCGCTCGAGTATAATAAAATCCGTGATGGGAAGATGGAAAACAGTGTTCAGAACCTGCTTAAAAACAGAGTCAAAGCATGTATTGAAACATATCTTTTCGCGGTGCGTCCGAATGTACCGGTGAACTTTTAAAGGAAGTGAAACGTATGTCTATCAAGAGAACTCTTATTGCTTTATGTTCAGTTGTATCGATTGCAATACCAACCACAGCGCAGGTTGATTCCAATTTTCATTGTTATCTGCTCTTTGGTCAATCCAATATGGCTGGTGGTGGAGCAGGTGTTCCTCTTGGTGGTTCCGGAAGTGGCACACTCATCACTGCAGATTGTGACACATCAACACGAGTCAAGGTTCTTGCATTCTGCAATTGTAATGCAAATTCCATAGTAGCCTGTTCACAGTATAAGGCGAAAAGCCGTACGGAAGGGAACTGGTATACTGCTTCACCGGCACTTCACATCTGTAATGAAGGAGTCAGCCCCGGTGACTGGTTTGCAAAAACAATGCTGGACTCTATCCGTGATGATATAAAAATCGGACTGATTCCCTGCGCTCTGTCCGGTCAGGGTTTACAGGTATTTGTCAAAGGCGGCAGTAATTTCAATATACCAAACTGGGCTCACCCGACGCTCGCCAACAGCAGCCCTTACACATGGATGCTTAACAGGTGTAGAAAAGCTCAGGAGACCGGTGTTATCAAAGGTATATTACTACATCAGGGCGAAAGTGGAGCCGGAGGCAGATCCTGGGGTGATGTTGCAAAGCAGATTATTGATGATCTTAAAAAAGATCTGAATCTCCCCAGTAACCTTCCAGTGGTTGTTGGAGAACTTCGACAGGATGCTAAAGCTTGTTGTTCCGGTGGTAATAAAGCAATCGATGATTTTGCAAAGTCCTATCCCAAATGCGGTCTGGCATCATCATTGAATCTGGGTGTACAAACAGATGATCCCTACCATTTCAATCCCGAAGGAATGCGTGAACTTGGAAAGCGTTATGCTCGGGCGTTTCTAGGTCTTGCCGACAGCAAATATATGCCCAGAAAAGGTGAAGTTGCAGTTAACACACCAAAAAGCCCCAGAGCAGTATCATCAACTTCTGTTAAATCCTGGAATGATAATGTTCGCATTTTTTCACTTGATGGGAAGATGGTGAGTCAGGAAGCTAATTTCAACCGGAATAGTTTTTTGAAGGGCTTACAACCGGGTTCTATCTACGTTGTTAAGCGAAATGGTGACACCAGAACGCAACTGCTGATGGTGGCTCCCTGAAGTGATTACTTTACTGTGACTTTTTTTACCATCTTTTGACATTTATTATTATGGACGCCACAAGTGGAAACTATTTCTATCATCAGGATGCGTCCCATTTGCAGAAGTGAATTATTATGTTCCGAAAAGCTGGATAACCGTTCTAACATTGCATAGAAAAAAACTCCGCAAAAACCTATCGAAAGTGCAACATAAACATTTCCTTTTTTCAAAACGTTCTGAATAAATTCACTCTGTTTGCTGACTGCCTTAAAAAGATTCTTCAGTGGATTAACATCTACCATAATTATGGCTCCTGACACACTTACTTTTTCAAAATTTCCCAGATTTCCTGCTTCGATTGTAAAAACGACAATGCCTTCTGCAGGCAATGGTCACTTTCAGGAGCTTCTATTTTTTCAGAAACGGTCTTGAGATTCGCGCTTTGCCAGAGATACATACTCAATTCATTTTCAATATCCTGCCGGTTATTGTCAATCTGCTCCAGCAGAAATGTCCTTTGCATGTGTAACAGTGTAACATTCATCTGGTCACTTAAATTTTTATCATATTCGGCAATCCGGTTCATGAGTACTGATGGAGCAAAAGGCTGGAATGTGGAATCTGCGTTGTACACTTTTTCTGATCGCTCGATTACAAATTCCCTGAATTTTTCAAATACAATTTTGCTGTCACTGCTTGTTCCCGTACTATTGAATTTTTTAATGAAAGTATCAAAATAATGTAACTCCTTCAACGCTCGAATAATTGAACGACTTTTTATACTGACTGCCTCAAAATCAGGTACAACTCCAGGCACTGGTGCAATTTCCCTTTGTCGAAATGTTCTATAGGTCGCATCTTTATTGAACCCACTTCTATCAATGCATTTACCCGCTGGAGAATAGAAGAATGCAGTTGTCAACTTTAACACATGTGTATTGTCCAAAGGAATCAGACTCCCGACTCTGCCCGTTGCAGCAGTTGTATCACCTACAAGAATCGCTCTATCGTGGTATTGTAATGACGCTGCAATCAGTTCAGCTCCCGACACGGTCTGCCGACTGATTAAAACCAGAACAGGTATACTGTCAGGCACAATCGGTTTTGATCTACTCTTATATTCAATATTCTGTCCTCTGACTCTACCTTTTGTGCTGGCAATTACATTACCTTTATGCAGAAACATACTGGCAATTGAGACACATTCATTAAAAATTCCGCCCCTGCACTCACGAAGATCGAGTATGATTGCACTGACAGGAGATGTGCGTTTCTTCTCAAGAAACGTTTCTAGTTCTTTACTTGTTTTTTCGGTGACATATTCAAACCAGGTATACGCTATAGTACCATTTATCATTCCCAAAAAATGGTGCATAATTAAAGGTTGTGCACTATCTGATAAGTTACGTACAGGTAAAACATGTTTATCGTTAATGAAATACACTGAATTATCATCAAGCATTCTGAGCATTCCACCAATAGCAGCATTAGTCAAATCTGATGCCAGCAAAGTATCAACGTAATTCTGGTGGATTTTTTGTGTACAATTATCCAGCCTGATTATTTCACTATAAAAATTATCAGCTGCGCCCAAAACATTGGTAAATAGAGACACTGTAATAGTTGCAACGAGATATTTCCTGATTTTCAAATTCCCATCCTTTGGTGATTTGTATGTTTTTTACACGGTATACTCGAAAAAATTTCATCATAGCATATGATTTTGTTTACAGGTCTTTTAATATACCTCTATTTCATTTTAAGTCCAATAGACAATTTTCTTTCTGAAAATTATAACCACTTCTGCCATTCCCCATCAATCTCAAACCCCCGAACCCACACTTGCCAGACCACAACACTTCACCTTTATCACAAATAGGTTCCGGCCAAGTAGTATAAATCTCATTTTTCGTTTTCGTTTCCAACCAGAGACATCCGCCAAAATTATCCCATAACGGGCTTCAATTGTCACATCGCGTAATTCCCGTTCGAGTAATTTGTGGTTTTCCTGATTTTTCAACCGCTCAATATCCGATTTTACCTCAATAATTTTCTTACCGGGATTCGAAAAACGTTTTGCATCTATATTTACTAAATAATATGGACGCCACCAGGGCGAATTGGTGTGGGTCTTAAAAGCTATTAGCAGTTGGCTTTATGCTGTTAGCTTTATTTTTTTACCAACAGCCAATAGCAAATAGCCTACCAGCTTTTAACTTACACCCAGTGCTTTTTGGCGTCGTCGGAAGGGTAGATAGCGCATTATAATTCCGTTTCTTTAGGAAGATCGATTCATTTTCAATTAAACAAAAACTTCTTCTCTTTGCGATTCAAAACTATGCCCACTACCAAAAACATTCCTGAAATTAGCATTATTAACGTACCCGGTTCATCAACATTATGTGGAGGAAGTGGAGGTGGTGGTAGAGGTGTTGGTGTAGGAGGAGGATTCACGTTAATTTGCAAACGAGCGGAATGGATAATAGCATCATCCGCGTAAACGACATTTAAATCGCCATCAAATAACAACGACGTAAGATCTTCAAAACCAACCGGATGTCGGTTAGGATCTGTGTAAGCAAGATGTGAGAGATCAAATGTAACTGATGTCCTGACATTAGTTTGCAGAGTTTTTAAAATCGGATTTCCATAAAATACAACACCCGGATATCCCTCACCTCGCTTACTATTATTATCTGCAAAAAGTAAGGCATCGGTACTGGTTCCCTTTGCTGTCATATCTATGGTCAGATAAGCACATTCAATCTCTGTTAATGGCTGGAAAACAAATGAAAAAGCGACTACCTCATTTATTCCATCACCAGTGCCTCTTCCAATATTAACTGCATTAAATCCAACATTTGGTTCGTATATAGCGTTTATCGTCGGAAGATATGCTGCAAGCTCCGGTGTTATATACGGCGGATTTTTATTAAGAGTAATATCGATGATATCCGCGAAAGTACCTGTTATGAAAATGAATGGAACGACCAGAAAAAAGATACCTTTCCTGCACATGGCTTCCTACCTTTGTAATAGTTAAACGGCTTTAATAATTTCCTACATGCAATAATCACAGCTGAAAGTTTAAGATAATTGATTATTTTTTATTGAGCAAGGTAAATAATTTCTCAAATCCTCTCATGCTCTCAAGCTCTAAAGCTCTAAAGCTCTAATCCTCTTGCCTTTAAATTTCCCCATCTTCCCCTCGTCCCTCTAATCCCTCAATCTCATTTTCTTCCTCAATCTCAACCTCAATCTCAACCTCAATCTCAACCTCAATCTC
>JBNKZD010000248.1:0-8504 GCA_050301235.1 Chitinispirillaceae bacterium
CGAGCATGAAGCAAAACTGTTTAAAGATAAGAATCCGCATATTAACAATATTGTGATAATTCCCAATGGAGTTGATACAGATTACTTCAATAGTGCCACAGTAAAAGAATCTGCCATCTTTCCTGAAAATAAGTCTTCGCAAAATCGCATAAATGAAGCGCAACAAATGTCTTTGGTATTTTTAGGGATGATGGACTACTTTGCTAATATTGATGGCGTACTCTGGTTTGCCAATGAGATATTTCCATTGATACAGAAAGAAGTAAAAAATATTAAATTTTACATTGTTGGAGGAAACCCATCCCAAAAGATCAAAAATCTGGAAGAAAAGAACAAAATTATTGTAACTGGATACGTTAAAGATGTCAGAGATTATCTCAATGAATCGACTGTATTTATCGTCCCATTGAGAATAGCCAGAGGAATTCAAAACAAGATTCTTGAAGCAATGGCAGCGGGCGTCCCGATAGTTTCGACACCTCAGGCATTTCAAGGCATCCAAGGAGAGCCCGGCCAGGACTTAATTGTTACAGAATGTCCTCAAGAATTTGCCAATCAAGTGGTAAACCTGATTAAAGATGAGAAAAGGAGGGAATTTTTGAGAAAGAATGCCATAAAACTTATAAGCGAAAAGTATTCATGGAAAACAAATCTCCAGACACTAGATCAAACCATCAATGATGTTGCTGTATAGTTAAACATCAAATTTTACTATCGACTGCCTTTCATGATCATAGGGATAGTTCTCAGCATAATCTCAAGGTCCAGCCAAATCGAGTGATTTTTAATGTAATATAAATCATACTGAAGTTTGCGTCTAATGCCTTCAGTAGTGTCCGTATATCCATGCCGTATTTGCGCCCAGCCGGTAAGTCCAGGTGGAACCAAGCTACGCCACTCATAAAGAGGAATCGTTCTTTTTAAGTCTTCGATAAACTCCGGACGCTCCGGACGTGGACCAACCAGCGACATATCTCCCTTAAGAACGTTCCATAGCTGAGGGATTTCATCAAGTCGGGTTTTACGCATGAAGGCGCCGATTCGAGTAATGCGAGGATCTTTTTTTTGCGCCCATTGTGCTCCAGAAGATTCGGCATCTTCTCGCATGGTTCTAAACTTGTGTATTTTAAACGGTTTTCCCATGAGACCTGTTCTGATTTGACTATAAAAGGCGGAACCTGGACTGTCCATTTTAATCAGAAGCATAATGACAGGGATAATAGGCAGTAACAGAATTATTCCTATTAAAGCTGCAATAAAGTCAATTAGACGCTTTATAAGAACTGTAGCGCTGTGCTTTGGAAGAAAGAAGTCAGCCGTGTGCCAGTGCAAATTTCTATAACTGAGTGGGATTTCTCGATGGAATAGTTCGATAAATGCCCCAAGATTAAGAACATCAATACCAGCAAAAGGGAGTCTTTTAATGACTCTCGCTATAACAGGACTCATTTCTTTATCATAGACCGATATAGCAAAATCAGTTTTGTTGTCTTTTAAGATCTGAACAAAATGGTCAGGATCGGTAATCACGATATTTCTGAATTTAGCTTCTTGAGCACTTGTTTTTAGAGGTTCCTCGCTCCCTACACAAACGACGTTGAAATGAGGGTCTGATTCAAATCGCTCTGTAAGTTCAGTTGTTAGCTTGTTACGACACAAAAAAGCAACATTGATCGGATTGTTTTTAAGATACCACTGGTAGCTCGAACGTGTAAAAACAACACCAATTATAGAAAAAGCTAAAGTTATTACTATAACATAACGTCCGAAAGTATGAAGATATAAAAATGTGGCAGCAATATCTATGATGAAAAATGCAATCACACTACCCTGTATACTTGCGAGTATGATTTCGTAGTGTGTAAAGAGGTGTTCAACACGATGCGTATTCAGGCCACATAAGCGGACTGTAATAACAAATAATAAGGCATAGCTGAAAGATACCGATACTTGTTTATACGGCTCATAAATATCAGTGTAGGGCGATAGAATTAATCCCAAATAAATTGAAAAAAAAGCGATTAAAAAATCAACAATAACCCAGCGCCAACCTTTTCTAGACTTTAAAATGTTTTTTAATTGCTCTGGAAATTTCATGTTTGAATTTTTTGATGGTGTAATATGTGCTACAAAAATTGTTAATTTGTTGTACTTAGGATTATGTTATTCCATGAGAAGCTTTGTAATGTTTTTTGTATGCTCTTAATATAGGAACTACTGTAGGAATTAAAAACCATCTAAGCAGTATAAAAACAATACCAATAACAAATCCAGCGATAGGACCCATCGCAAAAAGCATTGCTTTATTAGGCGCAATTGGATCTCTGTAAATATAGGGTTCCTGAATTGTAATAAATGACAGATTATCAATCGAATCTGAACTTTCTAGCACACGTTTGTAAACTAAATCATATTTGCTCTGCATTTGTGCTTCATGGGTTTTTAACCTTATGTATTCGTTTTCCTTTTCCGGAGGTAGTATTTGTTCATCTTGTATGTTTTCAATTGCCGTTTCGATCGCCATTTCTTTCCTTCTAACTGCAGCATACTGAGCTTGGAAACGATCCAAAGCAACTTTTAATTGTCTTTCGAGGCTGGCTTTGAGCATGTTAGTTTGCTCCATCAATTCTATCATTTTAGGGTGCTTCGCTTTATAGAGCTTAAGTTTTTGTCGATACTCTTCTTCTAGGGACAAAAGCAGGTCTTCCTTTTCTTCCCAACTAATTGCCGAAGTCGACTCAATTGTAGGATTGTTCCAAGCTGAGGGTTGGACTGTTTTGGTTTTATCAATATTTTCTTGACGTAAGAGAATTTCACGAATTTGAGAATTTTTATTTATGTTGATCGTTTCACGTATTGTCACCGGATCAGCATCAACAATTTCTTTGTATTGCTGCTCCAGAATCAGACGTTCCGCTTGTACGGTCTGTAAGCGCCCCAGTAATCCAGTTACCAAATTGTTTTGCATTTGTTCACGCTCTTGAGCTATCAGTAAGTTATTTTTTATTTCAAATTGCTCGATTTCATTTTTAACTTTTGTAAGTTCTCGTTGAATGCGTTCTTCTTCACTTCGTAGCCCTGATAGAGCGTTTTCGTTAATTTGGTTCATTTCACGCTCTCTATATGCGCGATAAGAACTAAGTATACTTTGTAGGTAATCTAACGCATATTCAGGATTTTTTGAATCAACAGAAAGATCGATCATACTTTGAGAACCTCTTACATCCTTTACTACAAAAGGAACTCTAAGTTCTTTCTGGCTGAGTCGGTCTTTCCATTTTACTTGAAGCTTGGAGATTAATTCCCTGTGAAACATTTCACCAGTCATGATGATTATATGTCTGTTTAAATTACGTTCAAGTCGATCGTATTCAGTTGTGTTATCTCTGTTTCTGAAACGGCTTTCATGAAAAACCTCAACCCGAGCGCCTGCTCTATAGATGTAATCAGCAGATTTTGCATAAAAAAAAGTAATAGTAGCACCAATTATAACAGTTAATGCAATAATTGGCCATTTACTAACACCCAGAAGTACAAGCTCAATCGGATCTATCGACTCTGTGAATTTCTTCAGCATATCTGATGCAGAAGTTACAGATTGTTCAGTTGAGGAATGTGTTTCCGGAAGTTTCATGAACGGATAGCAGTAAATTCGTTGAATATATGGGAGTGTAGTTATGCGAGCCTGATGCTTGCAAGGTGCAAATGTTTTTCAACCGCCTCAGGATGCAACTTCAAAAAGTAGCGGTCATGTGGCACTAACTTTATGATCGAGTGCCTGGAAGCGTCAATCTCCGCATTGGCAACTTCAGAGTGAGTTCCCGCACAATCTCTAGGCAGAAAACCAGCAAAATACTGCTGCAACCAGTAAGACGCAATGTCAGACGTGATTTTGGTGCACCTGGGTTTGAGGTGGGTGTAGATAAACACGAAGGGCACGAAGACTGACAGACCAATATTCATAGTACTTTTATCCTGTGTTTAGCGGTAAATTTCCATTTAAAGATTGATAGGGTGAAACAAATAAACCCACACGGAGACTCGGTGGCGCAGAGACTTGGATTGAGTTCAAATTTTCTATTCTCCTCTGTGAATTCTCTTTTTGCACTTTGTAATACCATCATCTCATTTCTTGTTTTTTTTTTGAAAAGATTCTACTCATGGCGAAACGAATAAAAAATCTCATGCAAAGACCTAAAGATAAAGTCAATTAGCTCAATGGATCGAAAAAGACTTGGGGGCTCTGAGTCTTCGCCCTTCGGCTTGCTCAGGGCCTTGAGCTTGTCGAAACGGCGTGAGCCATAAAATCTCCTCAGTTTTGAGTATTTCAGACTTTAGTTGCGTCTTCGCTTCCTTATGCATTTTATGTTTTATGAGGTAATCCATTTTTTTCTCGGACCATTAAAAATTTATGAATTTCTGGGGCACGATAATCATATCACCAGGTTTTAAATCAACATCTTCGTTCAAGTATCCTTTATCGATAACCCTGTTTATGTTGACAATTTGAATTGTTCTATCTTCACCTTGATATCGAATGAGTTTTACTTCATTTCCCTGAGCAAATTGGGTCATTCCTCCGGCTTTGAAAATGGCTCGCATGAGTGTAGCATCTTCTCCGGGGGCAAACAACTGAATGCCCGGCGCTCTAACTTGTCCTACGACGATAATCTCCCATGGAGCCGTTGTCAGTAGTTCACTATCATCATCTTGATTTAGGCTGGGAATATAAAGTTCGTCTCCCCCATACAAATAGACTAAGTTTTTTTTGAGTAATCGAGTCAAACTTGCTTGAATATCAATATATTCTTTAGTTTGTGTTTCTCTTTGATTTGCTCTCAAAATGTAAGCACTTTGTGGGTCTGCCCACATGGACAAACCTTTGACTGCGGCAAGTGTCTGTTGAATTGAAATGCGACCAGAACTGGGGATCTCAATAGCTCCCGGCTCCTGCACTGCGCCGTATACAAAGACATATCTTGAGGCTTGTTTGGTTACACTGACACTTAGCGTCACTTTGTTGTAAAAGCCGTCGAGTAAGATTTTTTTTAGAAGCGTTTCAAATTCACTAATGGTATAGCCGGCAGCACTAACTTCTCCGACGTAGTCCAAAGTAATGTTACCTGAGTCATCTACAAAACCACGAAATTTAAACTCGGCATCCTCCTTCAGAAGAATTTGTAGTTCATCTCCGATATCTATTAGAACTTTCTGATCCGTTAGTTCTGTAGGTGCGGCAAAAGTACAAGATAGGTTGAGCAAAAAGATGCCCCAAAAAACTAAAAATATAGGTTTAGTGTTCGTCATGAGTCGATGACGTAGAAAATGCATTTTGATTCTAGTTTTTAAATTATTGATTTTCAGTGTCTTCTATGCGTGCTTTGCGCACCCTGTGGTTAAATATATACATAAAATCCTATGGGATAACTGAAAATAAATTTTCATAACAATAAAATTACAATATCCTGTAAATGTTAAAAGTATCAAATATCGAATCGAAAAGTAATTAAGACCTGATGTTGATCGTAATTGAACTCAGTAAACTCTGAACCAAACGTTTTGAAGTACGTATAGCTAGTAGAAAGAGATGTTCGTACATTTAATCGGAAAGGAAATCCCAACGAAATTGTTTCGTTATAATATTCGTTGCCGCCATCGGATTCACTGATTTTACGAAGCATATAGGACAGTCGAAAGTTTAATCGTTCGTTTAAGGGATAACCGAGATTGTAAGTAAAGTTTGTGTTTTCCTGGAAATTTGCAGGTATAGCGCTCCCTGGTGTATTAGCGCTTGACGTTGTAGCATTTGAAGGTTCTTGCGAGTGGTTAAAACTGAAGGAATGTGATAATAGGTTTCGCTGAACAAAATTAATTGAACTTTGAAAGGTTAAGGTAGTGGATTGATTGTCCTGAGCAACTGGATTATTCGAAGTATCGAAATCTAATTGGTCTAGTGCCACATAAACGGAGGATGTCAGGCCAGACTCGCTGATGTAAGTAATTCTTGGACCAATTCGGTACTGCCTGTTATCGTTGCGCAATTTTTCTGAATATTGCATATCAGAAATGTTTCCCTCCAAACCTAAAATCAGCGAGTTATTAATCTGTGTACTAACTTCTCCAAAGACACTGTGCGTTTGTGAATCAAGTGAATCGTTAACTGCTGTGTTTACCGCGGTATCGTTATTGTTAGTTACTCCTTTAGTAAAGGTATTGTTAAAACTATAACTGGAGCTAAATCGTGTTTGGGGTGTCAGGCGTTGCGCATACCGTAACGAAGTAGTACTGTTGAATTCCCTGAAAGGTTGATCTTGCCTTTGTCCCGCGTTATTCTGAAAGGATGCAGATGCGATATTTGCTGAAAAAGAGTTTGAGATAGTTATAAGCGCATCGTTACTTAAACCAATATCAAAGTCGAAACGAGATGTTGCATTTTCATTAATACCGCCGATAATCAGTCCATCTTGCGCGTTACTTTCACCCGCAAAAAAATATTCGTATCCTATACTGGTGCCAGTAGAAAACTGCAGGTACGGACTTATCGGCCAATAAGCATCAATGGAAATCGTTGGAGTAATCGAAGAAGCAGTTTCCGGATTGCTATTGCTGCGGTTGAAGTTACTATCCCACCGAAAATTGGCTCCAGTTCCGAGATTAAACCTTAAGTTGCCAATAAGAAGATTGTAATCTCTCTCGGCCGCGTCACTGGGCGTATTGCTGAGAGCTATGGCACAATAAGTTTGAAGGCTTGAAGATACAAGCACCAGGCAGTAAAGACAGAAATTTCGTTTTAACCTAACCCGGCAAAGCCGAAACCAAAAGTAAGATAGAATTCTAAATATCCATTGATCTGCTTTTATCAACAACAAAGATACACGAAGAACACTAAGAAAGTACTTTTGGAATATCATCAGATACTTCGTGCTCTTCACGTTCTCTGTAGTTAAAAACTGGCTCAAACTTAAAGTAATATCTTTGCTAAACATGCATGGACTCTAAAAGTAAGGTACTAAAAAGAACAGTGGACTTGGGCTCTATTTTAGTATTCATCAATGTACACAGAGAAGTAAAGCAGCAACCAAAATCTGAAATACTGCAACTCAAAGGATGCACTGTCTCTCTCGCGAAGCCGCGAAGAGCGCTAAATTTTGATGTATATTTGCTGTAACTAATGTTTAGTACATCGTTTAAATGATGTGAACCTGCATATTTAATTTTATACTAGGCAGCGGCGGAATTAAAATCCAGTATTTTTCCGAGATTTGTCTTCAAGTCGGTTTTAGCAGGTTGAAAGTCTAAATTTTCGCGAGCCAAAGTAATATCTGCAACTGAATGACGAATATCACCAGGACGCTCTGGCTTGAACAAGGGTTGATCCAATTCTCCTGTAATATCACGCAGAGCTTCAATAACATCTAACAGGCAGGTAGCATTGCCAGTGCCGATATTACATCTAAGAAACTTAATATTATTTTCGGTGGTCATTGCCTTTAAATTGGCCTGCACAATATCATCAACGTAAACAAAATCCCGAGTCTGTTTTCCATCACCAAAAACCGTGGGGGTTGCTCTATTTTTTGCACATTCTACAAATCTGGAAATAACACCGGAATACATTGAGCTAGGGTCTTGACGAGGGCCGTAGACATTAAAATATCGCAAAGCAACACAACTGATTCCGAATTGTTCCGCATAGGCTTGGAGGCAGTGTTCACCGCAGATTTTTGCTGCTCCATAAGGACTTAATGGTTCGGGAAGCATGGTCTCGTTTTTGGGAAGCGTAGGATTGTTGCCGTAAATGGCTGCAGAAGATGCAAAAACGATCCTCTTGCAACCCTGAGTACGCGCAGCCTCTAATATATTCATTACACCATTAATGTTTATGTCGTGATTGTCCTGTGGACGTTCTATGGAGTCTACAACCGAAACAAGTGCAGCCTGATGAAAAATGCCGTCACAGCCTTCGGTGGCATTAGAACAGGCATCAGGATCGCGTACATCGCCTTCTAAAAATTCGATTTTGTCGGAAACTTCTCTTAAATTTTTATAGTGCCCCGAAGACAAGTTATCCAAAACGCGCACATCATGTCCATTATTGACAAGTGCACCTACAATGTGAGAGCCAATAAAACCAGCGCCTCCGGTAACAAGATATTTCATAGGTAAATAGTAAAATGAATAGCAATTTGAGTGAAGGTCTAAAAATCAAAATACACTTGTTTGTAAATAAATTACAATGTGTCACTAAAACAAGCTCTGATTAAACTGTATTGAGAAAAAAAGTGTTGCAAGAAAATATCACGACGACATCCGAACATAGATTCAATTCCAAAGAGTAACCTCTAAAAATTGATTGTTTCCGGAAGCGCCGGACTCCTGTCTGGCATCATGTCGTCTCTTCGTTTCATAAAGAATGTCTTCAACTCAATTCAGCTTAACCGACGCTGCCAATGCGGAGATTGGCGATCCCGAGTATATCTATCTTTTTTTCGTTACCTCGTTCT
>JBNKZD010000249.1:0-16117 GCA_050301235.1 Chitinispirillaceae bacterium
AATAACCCTCAATACATTTACAGGATTAATGTTCCCAAGAATTGCTATCTTTTCAAGCCATACTGAAGGCGCACCGCGTGCTGCATTAACCGTACCAGAATCGTTTAAAATCATAAGAATGCCATTTCATGGATGATTTCATTGATCTCTTTTTCTATATTAAAATCAGACCGAGTTGCAGATTTTTCATTTAGCCGCTGTTCCAATGTTTCTAAAGCAATAGCTCCAAAAGGTATCATTGCTTTTACGTTATCTTCAAGTTCGATAAGATCCACAGGTTGCACGAGTGTAACAACTTCATTATCGTCAATAGCTATAAACTTATCATCTCTTAAGTTATCTCTGATCTCACCATTCCTTAAATTTCCAGTTACTTTATCAAAGCCAACTGTTAAATTTTGATATTTTAGCCGTACTTCTTCATCAAGAATGAAATGCTTACATCTTGCTGGATCAGCAAGTAATAATGCACCGTTGTAATAAAGCCAATACACCCTTCCTGGAAGAGCCTTCACAAGGTGTGGAATCGTTTTAAATATGAAATATTCAAGTCCGATCCATGGAAATGATTGTTCGTCTTTCTCATTTACAGGAGTATAACTACGCGGCTTATATCCATGCGTACACCGGATATCACCTGGAGGAGGATCAAGACGTGTTTTATATTCCTTACCGGTTCTGATCGCCTCAGCCATTTCATCGTAAATTTCAAGAATTGTTTCTTTTGTTTTGAAAAAACCATATTCAGCTATTTCTTTACGTTTAATTATTGGGAAGGTTTCCATTGTAAAATTGATAGCATGGCGCGGAGTTGGGAAAAAATCGAGAAAATCTTTTGAACTAGCGTTATTCCATTCATCTCTGTTACCGAGATAAAGTTGAAAAAACGCAGCATCAAGTTCACATTTAATTAAGAAACGGCGTTCATTTATCCAATTAAAAGCAACATTGCCAAACCCGAGTTCATTTGCAAAATCAATAAGAGAGTAAGATGTGCATGATAGTTCGGCTATTCTGGAAGTAAAAAAGCATATTGGTATAGAAGAATCGGAAAAGTGCACTGTTGCTATTTGATATAGTATAAAGTAACTTATGTGTGTTCCTCCAACTTTTTGCCGAGTCAAATAGTCAAAAATGAAACTATTAAACATTCCACAATAGTAAGAGGCTTGAACTGCAGTACCAACCTCTACGTAAGGTGTAACTTCGCAACTTGCTCCGCGCGGAATAATTGAAGAAATCATCGTCCTCTCATCAGTAGCCCGTGCTATATTCCTGAATGTCAGATACCATTTCCTATCACAAATTTCTGGCGGTAAACGTTCTCTTACAGCTTTATCATCCACATAGTTTTTGTATTCGGATTCAAAGAACGGGTCGATCTTTTGTTCATATTTGACATTTTCAAACGAGGATTCCATCCTATTGTAGGTAGCGAACCGGTGGTCAAACTGGTGCAAACTCTTTGCTTCAATTACTGGTATTGTGTAACCAATTCTATTTTGCCCGGATATAAAGATCGAGCTGTCATCGGTTGTATTAAGTAACCGCCATACTCTTGGTTGTTTTGAATTGTCGATGTTAGATTCTTTAAGAAATATCTTTGTTCTTGCATAAATGAACTTATTGAGTTCTGCATCATATATGCCACGAAAGGTTGGGCAATTGTGAGTATTGGGATTAATAGTCGAAATATCAATGTTTGTCAGATTAAACTGTCTTTTTTTGTCAAGTAAATCGCTGTTAGTTAATGCATAAAAAATGAATTGAGCGCCTTGTGGTGGCATGCTATTCTTTCCGCCAAGAACTAAAAGGCAAAATTTGAAACTTCGATGAACAGATTCAAATATTCCATTCCTGTTTTCAAAATCATAAAGTATAAGCAATCTCTTATCTACTATCAACTTTTGAAAATAGTATTTCGTCGTATCATCAGTAGCGATTCCTGATGGTACTATACAACCAACAGTCCCTTTTTCTTTGTATATTTGATACATTTTTTCGGCAAATAACGCATAGTAGTTGAATTTACCAACGCTAGTTAGGATAAAATTCCCAGATTGTTTAATAAAATGGATAATAGACGCGTCTAATCTTTTCTTTGCCTGCCAGTCCGTCCACAATGCAGGATCGGTATTTCTAAGATTTTCAATTATTTCCTTTCGATTATTGCCTGCATATTGTAGAATTTGGGGTGCCCTAGTAGTAAAAAATTGAATTTCCTCTGTCTGTATCTTCTCCCAAGGTGGATTCCCCAAAACACAATCAAACCCCCCACTCCATCCACACTGCTGATTTTCCGCATTCTCGCCTTTTCCCGGTACTCTAAAAACATCCGGGAATTCAAGATGCCAATGGAAAAATTGGTACTGTTCCCGGAGTTTACTTATTTCACCTTCCAACCAGGGCGGAACCCAGAATGGGTTTTCTTCTATTTTACGAAAAGTATCTTCAGTAATTGGAAATGGCAGGATACCATCTTTTTTTATAACAAAAGAAGCACACCAGGTATCGGCAAGAAGATGATTAAAACGATAATCCTGCGATTTAATAAAATGTTCATAGTACTGCTGTTTTTTTTCAATGTCTTCGAAACATTCAATATTCATGTCATTAAGCTGCACCATACTTTGTGTAAGATTACCAAGTTTTACAACTGGGGTACTTAATTGACTGAGTAGTGATATCTGTCCACCCTCATAGTGCCCAGTTGAAGAGGATTCACCGCGTTCTTTCTTGTTACGTTTTTTGTATTCGGCGCAGATTTTTTTATCATCGCCTTCGATTGGAATTAATGCATCATTAGGAATACCTTGAGCAAGTAGCGCAGGCGTTGTACCCATAAGGCTATTGCCGCAACGAATGTGATGGTCAATAAACGTTAATGGCTTACCCGGTTCCATTGCCTCCATCCAAAGGCTTATTTTGCAAAGCTCAACAGCCATTGGGTTTATATCTACACCATATATACAGCGGGATATAACATCCCGTAACGCATGCCGGACATCTTCCACCGGGGGTTCTTCCTCTTTTGTCCTGATACCTGCAAGTCGTTTTGCCAACCGATGTGCGGCGGCTGTAAGAAAGTGGCCACTACCTGCGGCTGCATCGCATATTTTTAAGGACAAAAGTGCTTTTTCTGGATCTGGTTTCTTTTCAGCTTCTTTAATAACAGGCTCAAGTGCAGAATCTAGAAGACAGTTGATAAGACTTGATGGTGTATAATAACTCCCAGTTGTCTTTCGTTCATTTCCAGATGCAGATTTGAGTTCGAATTTTCCAGTTTCTGTGTTAATATCAGGATGCAGTTCGAGAAGTGCTTCATAAACACTACCCAGTTCTTCCGTGCCCATGTTACGATAGTCAACAGCCATCCGTACACCGTTGTGTGTCGTGTAAGCAAGTGCTCTGATAGCGTCAAGCATATTTGAATTTGAAAGAGTACAATCGGTCAGGTCTTTTGTGGATTCATCACTCCATAACATAGAACCCAATGCAGAAAGACCAAGTTCTTCAGAACCTTTCTTATACAAAATGTCCATTATTATGCATAAGCTTTGCCACAGGTCACCATGCACAGAGCCTTTCATTTTGCCTGCCAATGTGCGAAGTCTTTGTGTGGAATAAAAAGATAAGTATCGGTGGCGCTTCACAGGTGTGATATCCGACCGAAACAGAATATCCCTGTCTTCTGCTGCAAAAAGAAATATCAACCGGTAAACAAGACGCAGTAATTGACGGTAGTAATCCTGTTTATCTAGTGTCCCATTCTGCAGTTTCTCACGAAGACCTCTGTTAGCTACGTTGTCTACAAAACCACTGCCCAATAATGCAATACTTTTTTCGACCCCCTTTCTGAGGTCTTCAAGAAGTCTCGTTCCCTGTTCACGTGCCTGTTGTACCCATTGCTCCATGATGCATTCAGAAGGGTTATCTGACTCAAACCGTGATTGATGGCACAATATCCACAAAATGCGAAAATCAGAGTAGATCTCATTTTCAAACATGGTTTCGAGATCAAATTCAATATATGCCTGTCGAGTGAGACTGACATTGTTTCTGATGATCCGCAACACAAGACCGTTGGATACAAACGCCCAGAAGTTTCCTTCACTGCGATTAAGAAACTCCTGTACCATAGAGTAAGGGCTACTTCGTGATGCGCCGGCTACACCCATGCTGCGTTTATCGAGTCCTATGCGGAAAGCGACAAGATGAACAGGAACATTTCCTCTGGCATGTGAAATTGGATATTGTTTATTTTCTATTTCGTAAGAAGCGGCTTTATCAAGTCTTCCGTATTCTAATATGGTAAATAAGGGAAGTAACCATTTTTCACGTGTTAGACTTGTTCCGTTATCACTTTCGGTCAATTTGGCTTTACCTGCCTTGAATGCCTGCCATGCACTCTGCATTCTCGACCAGTCGGTACTTATCCTTTGTTGTATTGTTTCACCTTCAATCAGGTGGTAACTTACAGGGGTAAGCCCGACAACATCTTTATCAAATGCATCAATACGTCTGATAAATTCAATCGGGAGTAATGCCCCCTCAGAACGGACAGCAGTAAAGAGTTCTTTTTGTCTGGTTTGCATGTTTAATTTCAGCCTTTATATTTGTCTTCTTCATTAACAATTTCAATTTGTTCTTCGCAATTGTTTTCCTCAGCCCATTTAACAGTCTTCCACCATCGCTCTGCCTTTTCGGCAGTAGATTTTTCATTCCAAGTTGAAAGTAGCAGTGGAACGGGAGGTTTTTGGTCTTCCTCATAACTATTCTTTTTCCAAACATCGTATAATTTTTTGTGGATTGCGGTCCATTTACTCGGAGTGGGACAGATATAGTCTATTATAGATGCTTGTAGTTCAGAAAGTCCATTTTCTGAGATATCCACATTGTTGCCGTTTTTATCAATTATTTCGGCTGCATAAAATTTCACGCCATCCATAGTTTCAAGCAGAGTTGTTATCTTTTTAAGGTAACTTAACATACACCATATCCGTTTTGAATTTATATAGAAATCGAACTTCATACTAAAGCGCATCTTAAATCCTTTTGACTATAAACTTTCATACAATGTGAATTGGCCTATAAATTTCAGCAAATCACCCAGGAAGATATATATAAATTCCTATAACATCAACCGGCAGCTTGGGCTCAACCAGATAATTTACTCCTTTTTGTGCTGCTGCAGTCCTTACCCTTTTATGTGCACACTTCAGTTCTTCACCTATCTGATCTGCAGTTTTATTTAAATACGGTCTGATTACGTCAAATTCCTCAATTATTTTTGCAATTGTCTTCTTCTGCTGCTCCGGATGTATGTTCTCTACCGGCCGGGCTTCAAGCAGCTTTTCAGCTTGTTCTTCGTCAAGCCAATTTGCCTGCGATGGTGCACTTTCGAATGCAGCAAGCCTGCAATCTTCAGCCAGTAATGCTTTTGTTTCATTGTTAAATTGCGATATAATATGAAACCTGTACCGTACAAGTAAGAGGGTCGTGCGTCTGTTCACATCATTGGTCCGTATAACACCACCACGTCGTGCTACCGGTTTGGATATTGCCATATCAAGTGCTGTATCGGTTACGTAATTTGAAAGCGTTTCAATAATCGGATGCGTTCGCGTTATGTAGTGACCTTTTACTATATCAGTTGGATTAAAATGTATAGTAAATTCATCTTTGAATCCTGTCGACGATTGTATTCTGTCTCGTAAAACTGCCGGCGATCGGCTGATGTCAATTTTGAGAGATTCATTTCCACTGACACCAGCATCAAGCCGCTGAAGTGCATTTTGAATGAATGTCCTCATTTCGGCCCCAGCTCCAACGGCCTGCTGCATCGATTTTATCTCTGGATATACTTCATCCGGTTTGATCAACCGTTGAGCAAACATTGTCCGGTTACGCTTTGTCCGTTCTTCAATTGAACTCCATTGTTCAAGCAGGGCTTCTTTTTTCGGTGCAAGAATCTGATCGAGAAATGACAACTGTTCTGCTTCTGAAGAGCTTTTTCGAAGGAGAAGACCTTCAAAGATCGCCTCTACAACTTCAGTTGAATTTGTTGGTACTGGAACAGATATACCAAGTGTAGAACGTATCTTGTCATGTTTTCGTAAAAGTATATCAAGTACAATACCATCAATTTTATTGTCAATGCCATAAAGCGTTACTATCCTGACATCTTCCTTTTTCTGCCCGAACCGGTCGACACGGCCGATTCTTTGTGCATGCCTGGTAGGATTCCAGCTCAAATCATAGTGTACCACTGCGTTAAACAGTGTTTGCAAATTAATTCCCTCGCTAAGACAATCGGTACAAACAAGAACCCGCTTTTCGGTAGTTTGCATAGCCTCAATTTTCTCCTCACGTTCTGCAGGAGCCATGAGGCCGGTAATGCACTCAATCGTCGTATCTCGCAATTCTTCACGCAGGTATTCTGCGACATAAACAGCCGTTGGAATAAACCTGCAAAAAAGAATCGGTAAAAATCCATCAGTAAGCAATTGCTTCACTATCCCAACTGCTTTAATAAGTTTAGAGTCGTTTTTCCCTTTTAAAGCTTCTGCCTCTAATGCCATTGCCCTGAGTTTTTTATGATTAACATCGACGTCATCGGCACAAGTGTCGGTATCACCGCCTGGTGAATAATCAACAGGTTGTACAGTGTCATCTTCCTCGATATCCATAATCACTCGCTGGCCATGCTCATCCATCTCTTCAATAGACTCCATCCCGAGGACATCTGCTCTGTTGCGCATGGTTTCTGTTGCTGCAGCTGGACTTGATGCAAGCGAACGCAGAAGTGCAAGCGCTGACCACCACCGAACTCTCTGGCGATACGTTCCTTGTTCAAGATCCTGTACCATCTCCTGTGTGTATTTTATTACTTTATCCAGGAGTGCTGAATACGGTTTTGAAAGCTTGAATGTTTCTTCACATTCCTTACTTTCAGGGAAGCGTGTCATGCTGTCAAACTCGTACTCGCGAATGTCCGCGCGGTTTCTTTGTACCAAATATTCGGACAACCGCTTACGATAGAGCTCATTTCCTTTACCAGCAAGGTCATCTGGGAGTTCCGCAAAATCACTGTTAAGGAATGTCAACAACGACCGAAATGCATCCTCATTGCCGCTGTGTGGAGTAGCAGTCACAAGAACCAGATGTCTGGTTTTATCAGCAGAAATCCGCTTAATTAATTCGTAACGCTGATGTCGTCCCCGTTTTCCGATTGCACCAAATGCACAGGTATGTGCTTCATCGATAATGACAAATTCGGGGCATTTTTGAATGAATTCTTCCCTGTGCCGGTCAGATTTGATGAAATCAAGTGACACAATTACATTGGGATAACGTTCAAAAAGCGACTCGCCCTGTGCACAATTTAGTTCGAGTTTCTTTGCTGTACCCGGCAACACCATTTCGGCATCAATATGAAATTTACTATACAATTCATATTTCCACTGTGGAACCAGATGAGGCGGACAAAGTATTGCAATTCGTGATATTTCTCCTCGCGCAAGGAGTTCCTTTGCAATCAATGCGGCTTCTATTGTTTTACCGATACCGACATCATCACAAATAAGCAGTCGTGTATATACCTGTCGGAGTGCCATCAAAAGAGGAACTATCTGGAAAGGACGGGGTTCGACATCAATACTCCCGAACGCCCGAAATGGTCCTGCAGACGCACGGAACCCCAGGCGAATTGCATCACGCAGCAACCGGCAGGAACCAAAATCACCGATATCATCTGGACCGGGTAGTTCGAGCACATCAGATTCAACTTTTTCCAAAGCAGTACAAATGCCCGTGACTTCTATCGCCTGCCCACCTAATGGCTGAACCATGAGCCAATCATCTGAAGAGTCCGGTAAAACCACCCATTGGCGGTTGCGTGCTTTTACAATTGTTCCTACTGCGAAACTCATAGTTGTGCTCCGGTTATAGAAATTTTAGTTACACCAAATATCTCTCTATTTGCCTGTATTTTTGAATCCCAGTCTTCTTTATTGCGTCCGAATAGAATTGGTTCATAACCATTGTCTTCCGCAATAATCATCCTTTTATTAATGTACTCATCAGTCTTTTCAATAATGAATATTGCAGCTTTGGCATCACCTTCATAAATCCATTCTGGTGCACATGCTTCAAGCCGGTGCCCTTTTGGAACTGTATCTGGCTTACGTAATCCAGAGGATACTATGAATGCCAACCATTCAGATGCAAGCCCATTTCCACACTCATGCATGTGATTATTCTCATGCTGACCATTACCCGCTATCGCATTTTTCAGACTTGCATTTTTCAAAGAAAGCAGCAAATCTCTTATAGAATAACGGTCAAGTTTTTTGTGGAATATCTGGTTTGAATATGTCAGCAGGCAATCATAACAGGCAGCCTCGCATTTTGCTTTTCGAAGTTCACTCACCCCTTTGTCGTTCCCATTCGCAGTATCAAAATGGCAGATATCAAGGGCAGTTTCGGACAAATCCCTGATAATACCCATATCTTCGACCAATTTACGCAATACACCAGCACCACCTTCAGCCGCTTCATAAAACAGGATTTGTGATGGTGTACTACTATTAGGTAATAATTCAGCTGCAATTTCACTATCTTCCAAATGAAAAACAACTTGAATGGCATGTTTTATAGCAGCCTGTAATGACGTAAATTGGACCGGATCCAATTGTATTACGGGTGTTATGATCAGGCAATTCTTGCGGTCTTCGACGTACGGAATCACCCTTTTTACCCGTTCTTCATCATCCACAAACTCATCAGGCCTATCCTGGACATGTTCAGGTGGTTTGCCCCATCGCCCTTTTATTGGATCAATATCAAAACCTGGTAAACTGTCCTTTTTTTGTCGCGCCCAACCAAGGTTCAATCGCCAGATAGTAGCTGCATGTCCGTAAGTGAGTTTCAATATCGGTTGTAATTCAAGCATTACAAATGCTTCTATGCTATTCGGTTTTCCATCTCGGCGGGCAAAACGGTAACATGTCTGTATGTTATATCCCATTCGCATGCGCTCTTCCTCATCCGAATTGATCCGTTCTCTTCTTTGCGCACGAACATTGCAGATTCGAAAAAGATCTTTTGTCAGGCCCTGAAGTTCCGACCGGCAATTTTCGCAGACATCCGGAAGAATACCGCTTATAGGAAGATTTAAGTACCCGCATATTCGACACCTGCTGATATCCGTTGTTGGTAATGAATTGTCTTCAGAAGGTACGGGTGGGAGAACAACGCTGTTTATCGCATACTTATTTCCTTCATGATAAACAATAGCATGAGGCCCAAACTCCGAAATAGCAAGGAATCTCGGACGTGATATTTCGTCGAGGACAGATTTTCCTTTCCGTTTTGCGGGAATATATGCAGTGATTGGAAGGCGGGGAAAATTGTATCCCGGCAGGAATCCTTCACTTCCAAAATATCTGTAACTGTTGTAATCGGTATTAAGTTGATTTGCCCTTTCATCAAGAAGTAAATCAAGCATAGTTTCTGCTTCCCCTCGGGAACGTTTTGCTTTATCTTTCTCAAATCGGGACTGGGTATAATCTCGAATAACCCGGTCTGCATTCTCTCTTTGCTGCCATGCAGATTGGTACAATTCCCGCCATCTCTTGCAGGCATTATTAAATTCGGAGGGGGTATTTTCGATCACTTTATTAACCCACTCATCAGAATACCATCCACCTTTTAATAATTCATCCTTCAGCGGGTTAATAAACTGTACTGCTCTTGAAATGCAGCGTCTGTTGGCTTCTTTATCGGTAATTATTTTTACAATTTCAGCTTTTAATTCAAGCTCTTTCCAGCTATCCAGATTTATGATATAGGACAGGGAATGTCCCAGGTCAAGATTCATTTCAGAAAGCCAGATGGCCTGAATGTGAGAACGGACAAGGTCTTCGTTAGCAAGGTCTATACGCGGGGGTGCTACCGCACCTGCCACCATTTGTTCCGGACGTAGAAAGAAATACTGGTCATGCGAATTACCATTTGAACAGTAAGCAAAGACAAGTGCCGGCTGTCCGCTTCTGCCTGCCCTTCCGCTACGCTGTGCATAGTTTGCAGGTGTCGGTGGTATATTCCGCAAACCGACAACATTAAGCTGTGCTATATCAACACCAAGTTCCATTGTAGGAGAACAAAACAAGACCGGTAAATCGGCATTTGAAAAATCCGTTTCCCGCCGCATTCTTTCTTCCTTCGGTACTTGAGCTGTATGTTCATGCGCATAAACACCAGTCAACGCTTTTCCAACCGATTGATAGAAATAAACAAAAAATGGGTTCGTATGACTGCCTTCTTCCGGCTCACCATGCATCCGCAAAGGATCATACATTGGAGTGGTACCATCTCCAGCTTTCCAGATAAGTTCTGACACTCTCAATTGAAAGCCCTTACGTTCAATACCCTGGTGCCGGTTGGAGACTTCTTCGATTAGGTTGTTACCGGCAAGAACATCTAACAGATCCCTAATAATAATTTCGCATTCAGCAGTTCGAGGAATTTCGTTTGTATTAAAAGTGCCGGTACGGCGAAGAAATTGGCCAAAAAGGCTTCGCGCAGTGAGATACTTTTCGGAACTGTTTCGACCACCTCTATCACTATCATCCGGTTTTTGAGTATACATAACAGAAGCCCTGCTTAAAATTGCATCTTCATCAAGGGCCCATGTTTCAGTAAGAAAGCTCCGGCTTCGTTGCCGTATCTGTTCCTGATAATCAAAGCTTAAATACTGTACGTTAATCGATAGTTCGCGCCGCATGTGATCAAGAAGTACATGGCAGATTTTTTTTCTGGTTTCCGGATCAGCATCTCTTAAAAAACGATTCTTACTTTTCCATAACACTTCGTCTTTTGTTAATTCATCAATACCCTGATATTCGATCGTCAAAAGACCGCATTGCTCAAGATTTGGAGAAGTAATTCTCCAGCCCCTTCGAAGGTCAACATAAAGAGAATAACCTAATACATCCTGCAATGCTTTATCGGTCTCTTCAGCTTGCCGGTGCGTAGCCCGCTCAATTAAAGCATACTGTTCAAAATGAATATTCTTTTTAATCGCCAGAAAAACCTGCTGAGCGAGATTATCATAATGTAACCCGGATTGTCCAGCATGGATCAAAGCATCATGTAGAGCACTTCGAAGAATACTGACTTCTACAAAATCATTGAAATGACCAGCCTGTAGAGATGCATCCTGGCGATTGTCAGTGAAACTTAGCAGCTTGCGTGCTTTTACAGGTAATGTCTTTTCTTTTTTCAGGAAATTGATAGCAGATATACCTGTAACCGTCGTCGCAGAACTTCGGCCTTCAGTTCCTAGTGTAGAAAGCTTTCCGAAATCGGAAAGTAACCGTGGGCCATATGCAACCCGGCAATTCAAGCAAAAACTGAAGGGTGCACTGATGTATGCAAATTCCTGTGAGGATTTGTTTTCATTTCCAGCAGAGTCAATATTCATAAAAACCGGCAATTTATGCTTATATGTATTTTTTACCCTGCGCTTGCCATTCCTATCTTCTGTCCATGCTTCTGGAACCCGTTCAGCAATTTGGTCCTCATCAACAGGCCACTGATTTTGCGAATCAAGAAATAAAAATCCAGACAACTCGGCACCACTCTCATCATTAAAGCGGTCATTCAGTTCGCGGGTTTCGAATGTGTACTCTCCAGTTTGCGGATCTCGAATACCTTTGACACAATAATACTCCTGGCCACACTCTCTGCAGAATGCGAGTGGTAAAAGAACTTTTTCTCTGTTTCCCGGCACATATTGTTGCCCCTGAAGAGTTATGTGGCGAGTTTCTTCAGATTCCAGTGATGCGTAAACCCGGTCACCACGGCTTAGGAACTGGTGAACCTTAAACCCAAACGGTTTCCTTTTCTTCTGTGGTTCTTCTTCACATTCACTACCCTGAAGCAGTGCAACCATTATTGCTTCTTCACATGTTTTAACCTCAGTTCCGGTAAGGTGGGCAAGATCTTTATCGATGCCTTTATCACCAGTAATAGAGCGTGGTGTTGCCCGGAGTAACCGCCCGGAATTCTCTTCTTCTTTTACACCGAACATGCTTTCGATCCATCGCACTATTGGGCGTTCAATAAATGGTTGATATGTTTTGGGAAGTAACAATTTATTTCCTTTTGCAGCTTCATCTTTAAGTGCATCTATATACGAAGAATCATTAAAATCAGGTTTTTTTGTCGCACGAACTATTGTCTCACCAATTATGTGTTCCGGTTTGAATTCCGTACCAAATATGGTAGCGGCAACATCTGCAACTGCCTTTTGCTGATCCTTGTATGTCCCGTGTGTTGACATGGTAGCAGATGTACCAATGCATTGAACATTATGTGCTTCAAGCCGGTCTTTTAATCTTCTAATCAGGTATGCAACATCAGCCCCTTGTCGGCCACGATAGGTGTGAAGTTCATCAAAGACAAGGTACTTTAAATCATGCCCGGATTCGATAAGCGGTTTTTCTTTAATTCTAGTAAGGAGAAGTTCCAACATTACATAATTGGTCAGCAAGATATCTGGTGGATTGTCTATGATACGTTTTTTTTCTGCATCACTCTCCTGGCCAGTATATCTTTCGAATTTGATGGGTGAACGATTCTCAGGATATCCAAACTCAAGAAATTTTTTGAGTTCACCTACCTGGCTGTTTGCCAGAGCATTCATTGGATAAACAATAATTGCACGTATTCCTTTACCACTACCATACCTGAGGATGGAATCAACTATCGGTATTATGAAACAGAGACTTTTTCCAGAACCGGTACCTGTTGTCATTACGTAATTACTGCCGGCTTTTGCAGTTTGGATTGCCTGCGACTGATGTTTGTAGAGCATCATTGGTACCCCTGCTCCACCACTTTCGTCTTTTTTTGCTCTGAATATGCGTGAACATTCCGGATGCAGAACCCCATTTTCTACAAGTTCATCGATCCACCCACCTTCTTCGAAATGCGGGTTTAGCTGTATAAGTGGATCGGGCCATAATAGTCCACCTGTAATCTCAGCTTCAACAGTATTACCTATCCGCGTATCATTTATTCGGATAAAACTCCGGATAAAGTCTGAATAATCTCGAACAAGCTGTTCGCGTAGATCAAATACCTGCATAGCAATTTCCTATGTTGATAAATTTATTACTGTTTAAAAGAGGTGTTGAAGTTTCTTATGCTAATCTCCAAGGGCCAGAATCTGAAACTCGTTCTATTTTTCCTTCTTTATGAAGTTCCCACAAAAGGGCAACAATCCAATATTGCTGTCTTGTTGAGTTAGCTAGCTGAAAATGCCCCCAATCAAAGCCACATTGCTTGAAAATCTGAGCTTGTTTCAACCCATTCATACCATGTTGGCAATCAGGATGGGCACTCATGAATTTGAGGACGTGCTCTTTTGCAAGATTTCTAACCTCTTGTCCCCCATTTTCAAATGAAGTCATATGGGCTCCCATTCAATTAATTGAGAAGTAATGCATTTTCATTTCAGACGAGTTATAGGAAGTTATATATCAATAAAATTAAAAAAAACTATATAAGGAGGTCGAAAGTGATGCAGTACTGAAATTTAAACGCAGTTTGCAACGCAGTAAGACCGTAAAATGATATAAAGGTAAGATACGTTAATGGTTTCAAGTGTGGCAAGAGATTGAACTTAAAATATTCGTGGAAACGTCAAATTTTTATCAATAGCTGTGCAGTTTTTTTTAAATAAATTTTGTTTTCCAACTTTAAGAACTCTCAATTAGAAAAAAGGGGGTTCTCTGGTTCAAGATATTCCAAATGCATATGATATTTTCTTCTGCAATTTTCAGTAACACTGACCAGTTTTTTATTTTTTATTTTTAATGAATTTTTCACAAATTTTGATGGATGTCCATACCTATTATTTTTTCCATATGAAGCGATCCAGTTCATAGGTGAAACAATTTTCTCTAATACTTCGTTTGTCCAATTTAAGCTGGAACCATGGTGTGGAATAGTCGCAATTCCTACTCTGTTCAGCAATTTTCTATTTGCATTACAAAAATGACCAAGCCATAATGGAAATGAGAAATCACCAGTTAGAAGCTGACAATGTTTATTGGTTGGGTATTCAATGTGTCCATTTCTATTTTTTAGACGTGGATTGCCACAAGGACCGTGGATTGTAATAAGTGATGTTGTGTTAAGCTGCATCCCTTTACCAAACACCTTTTTATATGCAGCAGAAATTCTATTATCTTTCGTATTAGATAATAGATCTGTAACAGATTGTGTGTTATACAGGTTGATACCAGCATCCAATAATATTTGTTGAAAACATTTACGAATTTCTGAAGATAAAGGATTATTATAGAATACAAAAAACCATTTTTCATTTGCGACTCTGAATGACCAACCAGAATCTTTAATCACATGTATGCCTTTATCTGAAATTTTTGGTTCTATTTTTCGTCCAAAATCTGTAAATGATCGAAGATATTCATTAGCAGTTCCGGAATAAAAAGCATCTGGATCAAAAGGTGTTTCTTCTGCCTCTAAGCTAGAGTTATCAATATAAACAATATTCCTTACTCCGTTACTTATTAAATAACCAGATGGATCTGTTAGAAAATCATCAAGCCATTTAGATGTCTGACCACTTGTTTGCCGGATAAGAAGTCGTTCCCAATCTTCCATGTAGGGTAAAATTGCCAACTTTGCTCCTCGATCCTGTAACAATTGCTTGACGCCGTTAAAATGATCGGTGTGCAGATGAGAAATAATGAGGAGATCAATTTCCTTCTTGTTTTTAAGAAACCGTTTTCTAAAATCACTTATTGCATTTGTTCTTGGAATGCGCATTTCAGACCCACAATCATAAACGAAAGTGTAATCGTCATCCTCAGATTCAAGATGCGCAGAGTAAAACAAACCTTGGCCTACAGGATGAAATTCAAATTCACATTTTATTTCGTTTTTCATAATACCTCAAGATTTAATTCGGATTTTTTTAACCACAACTCAAAATCAAACCGAAACTTTTTAGTTTGCTTATCCTTTATAATATCGATACCAAAGAGCATCTCAGCCAGATCTTTAATCCGGTACACCGTAGCCCGGTCGCATTCGAGGCAATCCTGAAGTTCTTCAAGGGTACATCCGTATTTTAGGTCGGTTAATTTCCGCTTGAGTGTAACGACTTTTTCCCACTTATCCATAATTAGTGACCAGTGGTTAGTGGCCAGTGATTAGTAGAAGAAAATAGAAATTCAGTACAGTCTAATCTCATTATTACAATATTCTCCTGTCGGCCTGCGGCCGTTTCTTACTGGCCACTAATCACTAAGCCTCCGCATGAGTGCTGGGATCATTTTGCTGACTTCCTGGTGTACTTCCATTATTTGATTCAGCGGTGTTTCTGTTATGTACTTGAAGCGATTAGCTAAAAGTAATTGCGTTTCCACTTCTGCGAGAGATCCTCGTGCCATTGACAGGAAGTTTCAGAATTCGGCGGTAGACTATCTTGCCTGCCCTTCTGCAATGTTTGATGGAATTGATACTGCGGCTCTTCTAAGCTGATTAGTTAACCCATACATTTCTTCTTTAGGAAATGACATTGTGAGCTGGTAAACCATCTCCGCCAGATCCATTGCTTTCTGCCAGACAATTAAGTCCTTATAACTTTTAACATCCATGGCGTCTCCTCGTGTATTAGTGATTAGTGGTTAGTGGCCAGTGGTTAGTAGAAGGATGAACTGACTTTTCATATATAGTTTTCTAATCAGTTGTCTTGCTGGTCACTAGCCACTATACACTGGCCACTTCTTTAGCTGTCTTGCTGGTCACTGGACACTAATCACTTCTTCAAATTGGTTATTTTCCTTACAAGAGTAATATAAGTTCAAATTATCGCAAATGAAGTTGTTTTTTTAGAATATCCCTGTAAATCTGTAAAAACAGCCAAATAAAAACCAGTTATGACTACCTTAAATCGGAAATGAAACCGCTACGATATCATTTAGTCACCAATTGTATCCCGCTCTTTCAGAGCTTAGAAAAATCCCGGGGAATAATCAACAGCCCGGGCCTTCGGGTGCCTTCAGCCCAAGCTGTTGGT
>JBNKZD010000250.1:0-12166 GCA_050301235.1 Chitinispirillaceae bacterium
AGTTTGAAAATCTCAGTTTTCATGATGCATTTAAACTGTACAAAAGTAAGCCACGTTCTATTACTGTTGAAACGAACGGTATATTTAAAAAAGTTCAAAATATGCGGATTTTTTCCGAATTTTCGAGCAAAGTGACAACCACTCCCGAAATTCGTGAATATTGTACAGCAATCGTTTCTTCAATTAGCAGTAAAGCACCTGTTTTTGATTCAAAAAAATGGGTGATTGATAATCCGAAAACCATGTTTTATGAAGAAATGCTGTGTAAATTGAATTCCATTAAGCATAATGTCGTGTTTGGCCCACTTTTTCATGATTCGAAACGATCTGGTTATTCTGCTAATTCAAACTATGTGGAATGGGATGCAGAACATATTCATACATTACATTCGTTTCCTATGGAACAGTTAGCAAACACCAAATACACTCTTAAAAAATACATTTTTAATTTCTGTCTGATGGATTCCATTCATCAGACAGGAGTTATACATACGATTTTGAATAGCGGTAATGTTCATTTGCCATTTTCTGCTCGTGAATTCCTGGTTTTTGGCAAACAGCAGAAACCTGGGATGTATCACACATTTGCAAAACTCGTTTATAAAACAGATCAAACATTTGTATACGATATTTATCTGATCGATCCTGAGAATAACATATGTGGTTGTGCTCTTGGATCTACGTATCACAGGATCAACGGGTAAATGAGAAATACTGTCAAACAACTTCATGAAATAATTGAGCGCTGGTCACAGAAATATGCTCTTTCTGGTGCGATTATAGAATTACCGGAAATTTATAAGAATCCGGACAGATATATGCACCATTTTACAGATAAAGAACAGAAGCTGTTGAATACTATTTCAAACAGAAAAAGAAAAGTTTCCCGGATTGCAGGAAGATTAGCTGCACGAATTGCATTACAAAGGTTTGATCCTGTGAATTTTTCAGAAGTAACAGCTCAATCAATTGAAATTCTTAATGATGAATATGGAAAACCGTATCTTACAAAAAATAACAATATCTGCATATCGATCTCGCATTCCGGAACATGTGCTGTTGCTGTGGTTTCAAAAACGAGAATAGGTGTCGATATCGAACTCCTCGAAAATCGTCCTGAGATTTTTGTGAGCACCTATTTTTTACCTTCAGAACAACAGTGGATTAGAAAAACGGGTGAAAATGTTGTATACAGAGTCAATTGTCTCTGGACACGTAAAGAAGCTGTTTCGAAATTACTGGGTCTTGGAGGTGCATTGTCTTTCAGGTCGATTCCGGTACTTGATAGTGAATCCCGCTACGAATTCGACTCACATCAGATTCAACCGTATTGTATAAGCCTTGCATTACAAAAAGAGATTGCATCATGAATGAAGCAAGTTCGAAATATGTAGATCAGTTAGTTCTTGATAAACTGGTAACAGAGAAACTTCAGCAGGTTCATCACTATCCAGGAAAAAATATAGACTTAACAACCTCAGTGTTTGATATGATTCAGGGAATCGAGCATACAAAACTACCTGAGTTTAAAGCGAGTGATTCTGGCTTTGCTTTTAAATCGACGATAAATTCAGGTATCGATGAAAATGATATGTGTCCGGTATTCTCGTTTGAATGTGAGAATCCGACTGCCAGTATCGTTTTTACCCATGGATTGTATGAAGATAACAGGAAGATTTACGGGTTTCTCTTTGAAAGCCTTAACCGGTTAGGGTTAAATGTTTACCTGTGCACATTACCATACCACTATGAGCGAAAACCACAAAAATCCCTGTTTAGTGGCGAGTATTTCTGGAGTGCTGATTTTGAACGTACACGAAGTGCATTTGTTCAGGCGGTTTTTGATGTCTATTCTCTCTATACATTTATCAAAGCAAGAAACAATCACGATTGCTATTTAACCGGTTTCAGTATGGGAGGCGCGGTTAATCTCGTGCTGGGAGCTGCGGTGAAAGAGATAAAAGGAATTATCGCTATTAATCCGGCGGCATCGCTTTCGGAGATTGTGTGGGATTCACCTCTGTGTAAATACATGAAAAACGACTTTCTTGAAGCCGGGTATACCTGGGAACAGCTGAAAAATGCATACAAAACATTTGAACCGGTCAGTATTGATATTGAATTATTTAATTCTCTGCGATTCATGATTTGTTACGCTGTGTATGATCAGGTAACATCGCCGGATATATATCGTCAATTTATTGAAAAATGGAACATAAGAAATGTCCATGAATACAAAGCCGGACATTTAACTACTCTTCGTGTACCAAGGCTTGCACAGGACATTTTTAATTTTATACGGGCATTATGAATAGATATCAGTTTCCTGAAAACAAAAAATACACCTGGACCCGTCCCTGCGAAATAATCAGTATGGCAAGTGTCTTACCACCAACGATGTTGAGTAATGAAGAGATATCCCGTACTCAAAAAAATCCACTTACAGAAGTAATGATCAACCGAATGGTTGGTGTAAAGTATCGTCATGTGGTATCACCCGGTACTTCAGATTCGGATCTTCTGCTTGCTGCAGCACAGGAATGTCTTAAAAGTGCCGGAGTTGCAATTGAAGATGTTTCAAAACTATTTGTCAACAAGTTCCTCGGAGATCGCATATTACCCCCAACTGCATCAATTCTTCAAAGAAAGCTCGGATCAAAAAGGGCTATTCAATGTATGGATATCGATGGTGGAATGAACAGTTTCATGCAGTCGTTTATCTTGGGTGCAAAATGCATTCAAGGCGGGGATGAAAAAGTACTGATTGCATCAGGTGGCATATGTCATGACCTGATCAGCAAGGAAAACCCACGAGTTTCGTACCTGTTTGGAGATGGAGCAACGGCAGTTCTTCTGGGCAGATCAGACAATACACACATCCTGTCCTTTTATGAGTATAGTAACTACGACTATTCGGAAATTTTCAAATCAACCGATTTTTTCACTGCTGCTCAAGCAGGACATAATACGGTTACTTCCGATCCATTACTTCATGACATGTACAACATGGAAAACTGGAAAGATGCCAATGCATTCATTTTAGAAGCCATGCAGCAGACACGTGATAATCTTCTCGAAAGTGCCGGGTGTTCTTTTGATGAGATCGATTACTTTCTCATAACAGAGATCAATCGGCCTTTATGGGAGAATATTATCACACATTTAAACATCCAGACCAGTAAAACGATCAGTTTGCTTCAGCTGCAGGGCAATACACTTACTGCAAATATGCCAATGTTACTTGTTAACCTTAATAAAAAAGTTTCTTTGCAACCAGGGCAGAAAGTAATGATGCTGTCTGTCGGAGAAGGTCTATGTGGCAGTGGTTGCATTTATCAGAAATAGGAACAGCGTATGAATAAGGATCAAATTTTCAACAAAGTTTCAGAAATCCTGACAACCTATCTTCGGTTAGCCCCCAATGAGGTCCAGCCGGGAAGTCATATTGTCAATGATCTGGGAGCAGATTCACTTGCAATGGTGGAGATAGGTTTCCTTTTTACCGAAGCATTCGAAATTCCAATGATTAATCCGGATGAAAAAAATATGATTATTGAGAATCTGGTTGATGAGATTGCGGTATTGGCAGCGAAGTGAAAAAAATGCCTAATTTAAAAATGGTCGATTCTACCATGGAGTACCCTGAGATCAGGGAGATTCAGTATACCAGATATGCACAATTACTTGGTACTGGTGAAGGTATGCCTGAAAGCATTGTAACAAACCAGGATATTATCGATCAATTTAACCTGATCGCATCTGATAGAGCGGTACAATATTCTGTAGGCATAAAGGAACGTCGGGCAGTAAAAAAAGGTGTGCTCCCCTCAGAGTATCTTCACAAAGCAGTACTGCAATGCTGCTCAAATACAAATATTGCACCTGAAAAGATCGATCGTATCATCTATGCCAGACTGGTAGGGGATCATTTGATTCCTGCAACATCCCTGAAGGTGCTTCAAAAGATTGGTGTTCGCAAAGGGATACCTGTCATGGATATCTCGGTAGCGTGCAGTGGATTTTTACATGCAACCGATCTTGCACTGAGTTGCATAAATGCGGGCGATGATTATGTGCTGGTACTTGGTGGAGATCGTGCATCACTGGATGCTGATGCTGAAATTCTGAAAGACACACGAACGATATTTCTCAATGGTGATGGGTTTGCGGCTGCACTCTATGGACATTCTGAAACCCCAAAATTTATATGTAAATACTTTTATACCGACAGTTCAATTGGCCAGTTTGCTTATATTCCTTTTGGTACTGAATTTCTTAAGGAAAAGGACAAACCGCTGACCGGTGCATTCAATCTCGCCATGCCTGATGGACCGAAAATTCATCAGTCAATATTGGATTCATTCGGAATCATTTCAAGCCAGCTCCTACGGGCAAGCGGTATGCAATGGAGTGATATCGATTTTGTAATTACCAGTGATCAGACTGCAATGGCATGGAAAGCGCAGATGCAGTCTGCCGGTATACCCGAACATAAAAGTTGCAGCTGTTTTCATAAATATGGAAATACGGTTGCTGCAATGGTGCCATTGAATCTGCATGAGGCAATTTCAAGCGGTAAACTGAAAAAAGGGATGCGGGTCATGGTGATGGGACATGGCGCAGGTGCAAGTGGTGGTGGATTCATTTTTACATTTTAAGGTAATATAGAAATGGTCTCAATTAAAAAAATCCTGGAACAGAAGCCCGGAGAAAAAACAATTCTTCAGGGAAATGAAGCTTTTGCACTGGGTGTTCTTCATGCTGGTTATCATGCTGCCGATGGGTATCCTGGTACACCCAGCACTGAAGTAATGGAGCATCTGCTGCTGGTGCCTGATCAGATTTGTGCACAATGGTCTGTCAATGAAGCTGTAGCTGTGGGCGTTGGAGTGGGTCATGCAATTGCGGGGCACGATACTATTGTGACCATGAAAGTACCTGGATTGTTTCAGGCTGCAGATGTTGTTGCATCAGCTGCATTTTCTGAAAGCTTTTCTGGTGCGTTAGTGCTGTTTGTAGCTACAGATCATGCTCCATCAAGTACACAATACATCGTTGATTCGCGCCATTTTCTTTCATCACTGTATATACCAGTAATCGAGCCCCGTGACCATCAGGACCTTTACTTAAGTGCAAGAAAGGCTGCAGATCTCAGCAGGAGATTTTCCACACCGGTTGTAATTCTCTGCTCATCAGTACTGTCACATTCTGAAGGTATTATAACTTTAATCCAGCTGCGAACTGTTGAAGCTGCTTTGGAAAGAAAAAGTATTTCCAAGGTGCTTCTCCCAAGGGATGCACGGTTGAGTTTCGATAATGCGGTTTTGAAAAAAATACCTGAAATCCGGAACAGTATCGAACATGGAAATTTCATACATTCGGTCACCGGAAATAAAAACTGGGGTATTATAGCCTGTGGTGAAGCTGCTTTAATTGTAAAAGAAACATTATCACTCCGAAAACTGCGACCTCATCAATTGTATCTTGGAATATCAAACCCATTACCATTCGATACGATCGACCGATGGGCTGAAGAAGTTAATGGCCAGATTCTTATTATTGAAGACGGGGAGTGTTTTGTTGAAGGGAAAATGAAGCAGCATGGTTTGAAAGTTATTGGTAAGCAAAACTTTGAAGCTATCACGCACTGGACTCCTGATTTACTTTCAAATATGCTCGAATTTCATGGATTTATTACTAAATCAGATACATTAAACAAATTTAATGAGCATTCGTTAAACCGATATCCGTCAATTTGCCCCGGATGTCCCTATAAAGCTGTGAGTATAGCAATACAAACGCTAAAAAAACGGAAAAAAATCGATCTGGTTTTTGGTGATATCGGATGTTCAACGCTGCTTCATTTTCAGAAAGCACTCGACATAAATCTGTGTATGGGTGCATCAGAATCAATGAGACAGGGATTTGTTCTGTCGCAACCGCATAAAGTACACCGTGTTATCAGTCTGATTGGTGACTCCAGTGAGTGTCACTCAGGCATGGATGCAACGAGAAATGCTGTTTTCAGAAACATACCCGGTGTTAAAGTAATTCTTGATAACAGTGCAATTGCCATGACGGGCGGACAGAAATCACCTACAAGAAAAAGCGTTTCCGATGATAAAAGATGCGATCTGAATCGTGTTCTTGATGCTGAAGGTGTTGATAGTAATAAGGTAGACGCATATGACTATAAAGAAATTTTACAAAGTCTCGAAGGTGCATTGAGCAGAGCTGAAGAAGGTGTTTTTTCATCAATTGTTATTGATGGGGAGTGTGTTCAGTTAAAAAAGAATAGTGAAAAAAGCAATACACAATTACATCTTGATCAACAACTTTGCAACAAATGCGGAATCTGTTCTGAGTGTCCGGCTATTGATTTTTCACCTTTCTCGTATCCCTCTATAAATTCTCTATGTACCCGCTGTGGCAGTGGAAGTGAGCTTTGTGTAAAATTGTGTCCCTCCAATGCTCTTTATATTAAAAACAGATTACACAAAGTGCACAGTTGCGAAATTGTAACAGATATTCCAGTTAAAAAAACGAAAAAGATACTTCCCGTTATCAATATTGACTTACCCGATACACTAAGAATGTTAATTTGCGGGGTAGGGGGGCAGGGAAATTTGTTCATGGGAAAAATTTTGACTCACGTGATGCAGCATACGTCGTATGCGGGTAAAAATATTATAAAAGGTGAAGTTCATGGGATGGCACAAAAAGGCGGTTGTGTTCATTCGACAATTGCTTTCGGAAATGTTCATTCACCAGTTTTTGCATCACATAGTGTTGATATAATGATCGCTATGGAACAAAATGAATCTCTGCGTCCACAGTATCTCGAATTACTTAAACATGATGCTACGATTATTCTGAATTCCTATTCAATTACCCCACAGGGAGGAAGTGCAGATTCACTTCTTTCACTTGAAGAAATTCTTCTGAGGCTTAATGAGTTTAATGTAATTGTAAGTGATGCAACGCAATTGGCTCCCCACCATGCAAATGCATGTATTCTTGGAGCACTCTCAGCAGTTTCACCCTTTTCATCGATTCCATCAGAGCTCTGGATCGCAACTCTGGAACAATTATCAAAAAACTCTGATATGGCAAACGATAATATCAGTGCCTTTAAAACTGGAAAATTTGAACTGATACAATCCAGGCAATCTGTTGTTCAAGGATAACCCCCTTGTCCCGATTCTATCGTGAATGAGGGGTACTCCGATTTCGCGAATTTCGCATATTAACCCCTCCGTCTCGATTCGGAATCGAGCCACCTCCCCTGCTATGGGAGGCTGAGATTGGCGTATGTTTCTCAAGTTTTATCTGTAAGGGTACTATCTGTGGGGAATCATAAAAATGTTCATACTAACTTTAGAGTTATTACCTTTCGTGATTCTCAGTGACACTGGTACTTTGTTGTTTATAACAGGTGAGAACTTCTGACCAAGCAGATTATACATTGCTGAAATACGATCTGACTCAACAGTGTTTTTTGTCGCAACTGGTATAAATTGATTGATTGCAATATCAGTTTCGCCAGAACGATTATCTACTGCAAAAACCAGTGCCTGTCCACCGTTAACTGGTTGAGTACATGCTGTAATGATAAGCGTTTCATCCTTTACAGTAAAATCCCTGAAATAGTTGTATGACTGATTACTTGCAAAATTACCAAAATCCTTTGTTTCAAGCAGTGTACCACTTAAACTGAACATCTGCAATGACACATCTGAACCATTGTTTTTCATTTTGGTACCTATTGCGCAGATCTTTTTATTTGGCAAAACACACAATTTCTGTATCGTTTGAGCATAAGGATCAATTGTCATAATTTTTTCCCATACCTGTTTTCCTGATGATGAAATCATTTGCAGGAATGGGCGGGGGGTTTCCGCTGTTGAAGGTACCCTGGAACCTGCTATTATAAATGAATTATCACTTAACTGAAAAAGATCGTTCGCTGCATCACCACCGGCATTCCCGGTACTTGAAGTCCACAATGTATCCCCTTTATTATCAAAACGATACAGGATGGCTGACGATCTGCTTTTTGAGGCTTTACACTGACCGGATACAGCATATCCGCTATCATTTGTTTCAATAACCGAATTCCCGAGAGTATTGGCTGTTGTATCACCGACACTGTTCTGAAATAGTGAGTCGCCATTGCTGGCTACTTTCATGATAAATAATTTCTTTTCGTATTGACCAGTCATCACGATTGTACTATCCTTGCAAATCAATGCTGAGTGCACGATACGATTTTTATACGTTTTTGCCCACGATTTCAAACCTTTACTGTCACATTTGACCAGCCACGCACTTGCATAAGTTGAGCTCCCCGTAATTGATCCTAACAGCAGATACCCATCTGGTACAATGAACAGTTTTACAGGTAATTCATTTTTAAGTGTATCTCCATACTGTCGTGTCCACATTGTATCACCCTTACTATTTAAACGCAGTAACCACAAATTACTGTAATTTGGTGCAGTCTGGTAGGAAGACAGAACGACGTAACCGCTGTCTGGATGCGCCAGGATTGATGATGGGTCGTCATAATTATTTCCTCCGAACATTTTCTGCCATAAGATCGAGTTTATATTTGAATAGATGCTTGAATACATAAACAGAATCATTAAGAAACAGACAAAGTTTGAGTAGCTTCTGGTTTTCATTCTAACCTCCACTATTGGAATTTTTTTACAGGAGACATGGCTATCTGGATTGAACCTGAAAAGTCCAGGATGTATCTGCAATTGTAATGCCTGAGGAGTTGCTGCTAACGTAACTATTGGAAAAAGAATGTATTATAAGAGAAATGAGTGTTATAGAGGATTTGTAACGGGAATAATTTGATAGTTTTGCGGTAAAGTTTGCCTGTTAATAGAAATGGGTTAATCACAATGTATAAGATGCACAGGAAAGGCGAGCTGGTTGAGTGATCATCATTTCATCTATTCTCCTGTTTGCCACTAGGGATGTCTGTTTTCAAATGAGCAAAATCAGTTTAAATATACCTGATCAAGCAGAATTCGGCAATATTTATGACATTTAAACTGAAATTAAGTTAGCCTGTTAATCACTTCCTGAAAATAATTTTGGTTGTCTAAACAGTCTTCAATAGTCATTATTATCCACAGTCCCCTCGCTTGTAGAGCTGTGATTACTGTAGTGAATGGAAATAGTGAGATTCTTTTCCCTGGAAACATTATAAATAGCGGACTATGCAGCAACTGAGTGATCGCAGGAATGCTTTTGGTTTCCTTTGTGGGTGTGACCTTTTCCTAGTTCGACAAGTGAAGTGCCGATCCAACCCTGGTCTGCTCCGCTTAACGGTTTGAAAAAAAATTAATATAGAAGACGAAATCAACGCCGATTAAAAGTTCATTCTTAGCTTTATCTTTTATATTATTAACCCATCTTATCGGAACTGAAATGCCAAAAGCATGGTCAGAATCGGCTTCCCCAAAGAATAATCCACTTCCGAGAAAAAATGAAAAAGAATCATATTTATAGCCAACCCCAGCTTCTATTGGCAGTCCCGCAAAATCATTTAATACAATAATTGTTTTAGAGCCGATGAAGAGGCCCCAGACCGCTGGAGATACATCGTAAGTAGGCGAAATGAAAATACTTTGATTAAAACCATCAGAAAAATTTTCCCGGCTACCTAAAGTCAAATGATACGGCCATGTTAATGTAAGTGCTCTTGATTTTGAGTGATAGTTATACTTAACAAAAACATCTGGTGACAAAATTTCTGCAACATACGCAATAATTGCAAAACTTCCAAGGCGGGAATAATCCTGCGAAAAACAGAGGATTAAAGTTGTAAGGATGATTATAAAAACTTTTTTAGGCATCATTATTTTTTAGCTCAAGAGGTGTTGAATTACATATTGAAATCATTTAAACTAATTAGTCTCAAACGCTGGTATGGTTTTTATCTTTGTGACCTGCTGAAAATTACCAACGCCCCCCGCAGGTAGCCAAAAGTTCGCGCCCTTATGCCTTTACATCTATATTCATGATTCAAAACCAAAACTCTAACTATTTCCATAATCTTCAGCAATTTCAACCATTTTCATCAAATATACAGCGCATAGAAACCAGTGCCAGAATTGAAAACTTGAATATGGTGAGCAGTCAACCCTCGACATGGAATCGTGCTGCTGAATTGAGTAGTTTAATCCGGCAATATGCAACTGCAAGTGTTCATCACTGGTAAATACTATAAGTATAGGGGGAAATGCAAGGGCTTTAGAGAATAATGAGAGAATGAGATTGAAGGATAGTACATTTTATGTCGCCACTTTCAGGGCTTTAAAAATCATAACGAAACATTGCCTCGGGCCTTCAGCCCGGGCTATGGTATTTCGCTCTTTCAGAGCTGGGGAAGGAACGAATATTGCGTTTACACACGTTCACTTTATCCAGTGGGAGAAGGGGAGGGGTGGTCACTGAGTAACTTGTCGAATGTGGGATGAGGTCTCCTCGCAAAGCAAATCAAAAGAATCCTGAGATTTCATCGGAATACATTCTCAGCACGTTATAATGTTTCCCCAGGGAAAATGTGTTCTCTGTGTTTTTATATACTACAATAATAATGGCTCTACAAGCCAGGGGACAGTAAGCGGTGTTGAACGCAACCTGTGCAGAAGCCGCAGTTGCACTTTGAAAAGGTACACTTGTAACAATCGTTTCTCTTGAGCAACCAACAGGTACGGGCTTAAAATTTTAAGCCCCAACGTTAAACCGAGTTCGGACGGCGGGTGTAACATATCATCTGCGTAATTTTGAAAAACATAGCGATAAAACAAAAAAACAATCCATAAAAGAGTGGGTTATGAGAGGTTTGATCTCGCGATTCGCACGTTCAGGAGAATCGCATCGGGACAAACCTTTCGTATCGGGAGGGGAGTCAAAAAGACGAATGACATTGATGCGAAACACAGTGTTATGCGATCAATGGCATTTGGCTTTTTGCGGGGGAGGGTGCGTTGTTACAACGCAAGCCCCTCCCCCTGATGAGACAACTATAACTATCGCTATAAAAGTTTTATTTCAATTGCTTCACATTATACTCTACAGACACCAGATTAAATTCACCATAGCAGAAATCACCATCATTACGTTTGTAGATAAGTTTTGCCTTCGATGGGAGATGGTAGCAGTTAAATTCCTTATATTCCAGTACCGGTGTTTCCCAGGGATAATTGTTGTATTCTTTACCATTGGTTTCATACCGGTCATTACTGATGAAATTCACCAGTTTTCCATCATTGGTAAAATAGAGCACAGCACTGACAGTAATACCTTTATTGGTGAAAACAGCTTTAACTGTTGTACTGTCAATTGTCTCCCAGGATATTCTACGATCAATCAACGAGCCAGGGGCCATGACACAGATATCATTGAGGACTGTAACCGATTCACCCTGATTCATTTTTTGTCCGAATGCATTTACCACCTGGAACAAACCAAGTATTTTAATTTTGAAAGTAGCTTGAGCGTTTTGGTATATATGCAATCCAATTGCAGGTATACCTGCCTTTTTTGCGGAGATATAGAAAAACCTTTCATAGTCATCATCAAGAAAATTGTACTGTACTGATCGTAATGTCATATATTCTTCAATGGGATTGGAGCGGATACCGCCGCTGAATTCAGTTCTGAAATTGATAACTTTTGGTTTTCCGATGGAGCCTGTGAAACGTATATATTTTTTTACAATCTCCGGAAGTCCGCTGATATCCTGTTCGGTAAGAGGTGCCGGATTGACAGTATGGATTCGCCGGAGTTCAGATAGAACGGTATTTTCATAGGTTCTTTTCATGCTTTGAGAGAACCAGACTGCGATACTTAAAATGACGGCGGAGAGTAATACAACTACTGGCATATTTAATCCATTCTTTGTTAGTTTATTCATTAATGTCATGTAATAAATATATCTTCGAAAACTAACTCCATGTTTTTATTTACTACAATAATGTTGGCTCTACAAGCCAGGGGACAGTAAGCGGTGTTGAACACAACCTATTCAGAAGCCGCAGTTGCACTTTGAAAAGGTACACTTGCAACAATCGTTTCTCTTGAGCAACCAACAGGTACGGGCTTAAAATTTTAAGCCCCAACGTTAAACCGAGTTCGGACGGCG
>JBNKZD010000251.1:0-35790 GCA_050301235.1 Chitinispirillaceae bacterium
ATATAAAATACTGCAATTTTTTTTATTTAGCAGAGTTCAGAATGTTCAAATGTTTAAATAAGCGTTTAAGGTTTTTTCGTCCTGAACCAGTAGCTTCGGCACCTGTAAACACTACCCGCAATTTAAGAAGTTAGTAATATACATGGATAGTATAGTTCAGAGCAATTCGGAAATGAGTGGACAGAAATGGTTTATTTCATGATATTCATTCTATTTCGTATCTGATGTATAATAGTATTTTTATCATCACTATTTTTTAAAGGAATTGGCCTCAAACTATTATGAACCAAAGTCTAATCATCATTAAAAGACACCTGATTCTGAGTTTTAAAATGCTGGAAAATGTTATAAAAAACTGCCCGGATAATCTGTGGTTTGGTTCCGATGAAAACCGCACTATCTGGAAACGGGTTTTTCATGTGCTTGAAAGTATCGATTACTGGTTAGATGATTTTGAAGAGTATTCTTTTCCTTTGAAATTCCCTATTTACACCGCTGAAATGGATCAAACAAACCCATCAGCGTTACCTAAAAATGAACTTTCCGACTATTCTAACGCAATACAATCGAGACTCGAGTACTTTTTTGATAATTTAAGTTCATCAATGCTGGCGCAACAAAGTATTCAACACCCAAAAGTCACCTATCTTGACATAATTTTAAGCCAGATCAGACATATCCATATTAACATTGGATACTGCAACGAAAAACTTAACAGTATCGGTTTTGAAGGAACTGGTTGGATTGGATATGGAGAGGAATAATGACGGAGGGACTGAAATGTCATTGCATTAAGCTTTACAGCTGTTTCTGAAAGTGGCTTCGAGAGCATTTCGACTAGCTCAATGACCACCTTAGCCACCGTTGGTTGAGGCTCTCGAAACCAACGGTTATCGCGAAGAACGCTTAAGTCAATAACATTGCTCGTGAACTTCCTGACAACCGCATCATTTTGTAACTACACTGCACGCTAAACCGCGTTAGTTACTACGGACAGAGGGTGCTACCCGGAATGGCAATGCAGAGCAGCAATGAAATTAAAGATCCGATCTAAAAGATAGATCATTCTTCTCTGAAATACTCCGGTTCATTCCCATATTTCCATTTAATACTGCATCCCATACTCGGTTTCTGGATCTCCGAAACCTCTCGTCCCTCCAGTACTGCATCAAGTGCATTACGTAAATCTTTTCCATCATTCTCCCTGCCATTTCCCGGACGGGAATCATCCATCTGACCACGGTAGACAAGCTTGAATGAACTGTCAAATAGAAAAAAATCCGGCGTGCACGCAGCATTATAAGCTTTTGCAACTGATTGGGTAGGATCAAAAAGATAAGGAAACGTGTATTCATATTCATAAGCATCTTCAGCCATACGTGAAGGGGAATCATCAGGATAATTATCAACATCATTGGAATTGATCCCGACAGCTGCAACTCCCTTCTGCTGGTATTCAGAGATAAGTGATACCAGATTTTTTCTGATATGTTTTACATAAGGACAATGATTTGACATGAAAACCACCAGCAGAGCTCTTGCCCCCTTGAAATCATCCCGCCTGATCTGATTATCCAATGTGTCGAAAAGAGCAAAATCCGGTGCCTCTGTCCCCAGTGGCAGCATTGTTGAAATTGTTGCAGACATCGTAATCCCATCCTTCTGAAAAAGCCTGAAACTGCATGGTTGCAGTATGATATTTGGTGTAGCTATTTTACTTTCTCATGCAAAAATTCTGCCTGGATTGAAATCGCCTCTTTAGCTTTATAGTTGAATCACTTTCATTAAGATGCTATAATCGAAACTGGGGTTTTCGTTAATGAGCCTGTTTTTATTGCAGGATAAGATATTTTAAGGCGCACAATCCGAAAAACAAATTACTGAGTACATATTTTTAAGCAGATGAATTATACAAATCACACCAAAAAAGAACTCATAGAGGAAATTAATCGTCTCAGGGATACGATCAATTCCACTCAACATTCTACCTCAAAACAGTTTGAAGATGCCATGGCGGAAGCTGTGGCTATATTTAAAAATACTACTGAAGGCATATTAATAACCGATGCCAATAACAGGATTCTACGGGTAAATCCCGGATTTTGTCATATAACCGGCTATGATACCGAAGAAGTTATTGGCCGTCAACCATCAATCCTCAAATCTAACCGTCACGATAAAAACTTTTATGCCAGGATGTATGAAACGCTAAAAAATAATGGGGCCTGGCATGGAGAGATCTGGAATCGCCGCAAAAACGGTGAGGTATACCCGGAATGGCTGACAATTACTGCAATAGGTGAGCAAGACAGTCCTGATTTAAAATATCTTGCCATTTTTAATGATATAACCCATTTATTGAGCAAAAATGGCCATATTCAAAACCACGCCTACTACGATTCACTCACCGGATTGCCCAATCGACTTCTCTTACACGATCGACTTGAATTCATACTCAATCATGCACGGAATAAAAAGCGTATTGTCGCAGTCATGCTTCTGGATGTTATCCGCTTTAAAATGATCAATGATACGTTTGGGTACAGTGCGGGTGACTCACTACTACAGATACTTGGTAATCGTCTCGTTTCATGTCTTCGTGATGTGGATTCGGTGTTTCGATCCGGGGATGATGTTTTTGCGATAATACTTGATGATATCAATCAACCGGATGATGCATCAAAAGTCGCACAACGCATAATTGATGCCTGCTCCAGGCCATTTAACCTTGCTGATCACGAATTGTATGTAACACTCAGTATTGGAATCAGTATCTTTCCATCTGATTCGCAGGAGCATGAAGGGTTGCTTAAAAATGCTGAAGATGCAATGATCCGCGCCAAAGATCTGGGAATAAATAATTACCAGCATTACAAACCAGCCATGAATAACAGTGCCGCAGAGCATCTGACTTTAGAACACAACCTGCGTAAAGCACTGTTGCAGGAAGAATTTGTCGTGTACTACCAGCCACAGGTGAATTTGGAAACCGGGAAAATTTCCGGTACTGAAGCACTTGTTAGATGGATACATCCTGAACTGGGAATGATTTCTCCTGGTCAATTTATCCCGATCGCGGAAGAAAACGGGTTGATTATTCCTATTGGTGAATGGGTTCTTCGTACTTCGTGTAAACAGATGGTGCTGTGGAATAATGAGTTCGGCGCCAATATCACTATCTCGGTCAATTTGTCAGCTCGTCAGTTTTTGCAACAGGATATCGTAGAAAAAGTTCGCTCCATCCTCGAAGAGACCGGACTCCACCCGAGACACCTGGAACTTGAAATCACCGAAAGTCTTGGTATGAAGAACCCAGAACTTACCTTGCGCACACTACAGGAACTCAAGGATATGGGTATTCACATATCTATTGACGATTTCGGAACAGGATATTCTTCACTGAGCTACCTGAAACGATTTCCCATTGATACATTAAAAATAGACCGGTCATTTGTTCTTGACATTCAAACCGACCCTAATGATGCTGCAATTGTTTTAGCAATTATCGCACTTGCTCACAGTATGCACCTGAAAGTGATCGCTGAGGGTGTTGAAAAAGAGGAGCAGGCGACATTTTTACGACATCACCACTGTGAAGAGATGCAGGGATACCTCTTTAGTCGCCCGGTCCCGGCAGAAGAGTTCAAGACACTGCTGCTGAAAGAGATGGGACGTTCCTGCTCAGAACAAGGTTAATTACTTCACGTGCAGTAATCAGTCCAAAGATGCCGGTCATATACGACACACTGCCAAGTGGCGCCCGTTCCCTTCCACGGGAAAATGTTTCTTCCATGTCGATCTTTTTTTCATCTTCAGGATCATTTTCCACTGGCTCTATTGAGTAGACACAACGTATTCCCTTGTAAATATCTCTCCGGTGAAGTCTTTTACGTACAATTTTCGCCAGCGGACAGTTAAACGATTCGGAGATGTCTCCGACGCGAACCAGAAACGGGTCTGTCCGTTTTGCCGCACCCATCGATGTGACTGTTGGAATACCCATCATAAAAGCATTTGCAAGCAGTGACACCTTTGAAGAAACACTATCGATCGCATCAACCACAAAATCTACGCACTCCAGTAAGTGCGGAGCTGAAGCTTCATCGACAAATTCGACTCGTTTATCTACTTCACAGGATGGGTTGATATCAAGAAGCCGCTTCTGAGCTGCATCAGCTTTCAATGTACCGACAGTACTTTCCAGGGCAAGGATCTGACGATTACAATTAGATAATTTCACTGTATCAAAATCAACAACGCGAATAAAGCCAATGCCACTTCGAACAAGTGCTTCAGCAGTATAGGCCCCTACCCCACCCAGACCAAATACCGCAACACGAGCCTCAGCCAGTCGTTTTACATTATCTTCCCCTAGAAGTAATGCCGTTCGAGAGAACCTTTTATCCATTATCAACTCCAAAGCATGTACAAGCATTTTTAAATGTTACCGATGCCATCATTTCTTCTTCGACATCGCATAGAGCAGCTACTGCATTGTTAACAAGAATCACTTGTGAAGGTCGGGTAAGCCCTCTGAATCCTTCAGGTGGTATGTCGGGAGCATCAGTCTCAAGCAGAATTCTTTCGGGCGGAAGTGATCGGACCACATTCCGAATGCGCGAATTTTTAGTGTGAGTAACACTGCCGGAACAGGAAAAATAACACCCCTTTTTTTCCAAAACCCTCACCATCTCAACAGATCCGGAAAATGAGTGAAGAGCAATATGGTCCGGGAGCTTTTTCATTGATGAAAGTGATTTGAGAAGAGCTTCCCATGCTTTAAGACAGTGTACCGATACCGCGCGCTGCAACTGTGCAGCAAGATCAAGTTGTTCGGTGAACACCTCCAGCTGCTCCTCACTGGTATCGGTTGCATGATAATGATCCAGACCGATCTCACCGACAGCCGCTCCAGGAAATTCCCACAAATAGGCTCCGAGACGTTCACGCCAGTTCGAACTGCGATTGCCCACATACCAGGGGTGAATTCCAAATGCCGGAATAACCTGTTTCCATGTTCGTGCAAGAATAGCAACATCTTCCCAATCAGATTCACAACTGCCGCAACATAACATGAATGCAACACCATCACTGAGAGCCTGCTGTAAGATCTGCTCGGAATGCTCTTTAATTCTTTCATCCTGAAGATGGCAGTGAGAATCGAAAAATTGCATACACTTCGTACTATCACAAAAGAAATTTTGCAGTAAATAATCAATAATGATATTGAAATATATGTATTCGAAAGCTGCAGAATATAATTTTTTCAGACACATAAAGCAGAAGGGCAATTAATGGATGCGGATATTGTGGGAAAACAGATTCAGACAGAAGTTCAGAAACTTCCGTCTGAATTTGCTGGCCTGAAAAAGTTCTTTATAAAACCCCAAAAAGTTCAATGTGAGACATTCAATGGTAACCTTATCACTTTATGGAGCATTTTTGAAAAAGATGGATATCATATAGTTTACAGTGATCAGCGTACGATTTTTGGTCTTGCTTTTAACAACATAGTCAATTCACTGATCTATTGTGGCGGTAATGGAACACTGCGAGATGCGGTTATTGCATTTCTGGAAAAAGATGCAGGTGAATAATATTCCGATGATCTACCTTCAGAGTAACACCATAGAAGAATCAACTTCGATAAAGTTTTCATCACGAATTGCCGGAACTGCAATATGGGCACTAAGCAGCCTGATTGGAAGTACCTGGCGTGTATCCTTAAGTGGCTATCCATCTCTCTCACCAGCATCCCCATCAAATTCCGCTAGAATATTTGCTTTCTGGCATTCGAATCTGCTGCCACTCACGTTTATTTTCAGAAATCGCCGGGTTAACGCAATTGTTTCCCGAAGTCGTGATGGAATTCTGGCTGCATACGTGGCTGAAAAATGGGGACACACGATTATTTCAGGTTCTTCCCACCGGGGAGGAAGCGTAGCATTACGGCAGAGCCTTAAAGTCCTTAAAGAGAATGGTACTGTTGCGATCACCCCGGATGGTCCACGAGGACCTAAGGAGATTGTCAAAGCAGGTGCTTCACAACTGGCTGTTATGTCAGGAGCTCCGGTAATAGTTCTTTCGGTGCATCCACAACGTGCCTGGCTACTTAACAGCTGGGACAGATTTATGATTCCAAAACCATTTTCGAAAGTAACCGTTCACGTTAGTGAACCGATACGAGCAGATTCGATTCCACCGGCAGATGACCGGGTCGAGGAAGTCAGAAAAGCTATTCAGGGAAGGTTTGATGACGCTGCAACAATGGCCTGATAATGTTTTCGTTTGCATTCCATCATATAAAGCGGCTTTAATGCTTGACAGATTCATTTTCGATCTGCTCAAAAAAGTACCAGCGGAAAAGATTATTGTAATCGATGATGCATCAAAGGATGCTACTGATCAAATCTGCCTGAAATACAAAGTCACTTGTTTGACTCATATTATTAACATGGGAAAAGGTGCTGCACTCAGGACCGGGTTCAACCATCTGATCGGGACTGGGAATGCATCCTGGGCACTCACCATGGATGCGGATGGCCAGCATGCAATTTCAGACATCGATCGTTTTCTGGACTATATAAAACGGAATCCTTCAACTGCGATATGTGTCGGGTATCGAGAAATGTGTATCGGGAAAATGCCCTTTATGCGCATTCTATCAAACCAGATTACATCAGGCATTATGTCAACCTACTGCCGCCAGCCGATTCGTGATTCTCAATGTGGGTATCGAATATACTCACTATCATTTATTTCATCGATCTCCATAGAGTACAACCGTTTTGAAATGGAATCGGAAGTGCTTTTAAAAGCAGCTGCCACGAAACAACATATAGGTTTTATTCCAATACAAACACTATATTTGGATGGAACGAGTCATATTTCACACTTTTATGATACAATTCGATGGGTCAGAGCCGTAACATCAGTTCGCTCGGGTCTTAAACAGTTTCAACAAAAGAACGGGGCTCCAAAACAGGCATGAACAACCATTTAAAACCGGAAATAGCATCAGAACGCCTTATCAAAACGCTTAGAAGTAAAGGTATTAGTGATGAACGTGTACTTGATGCGTTCAGAAAGGTACCCCGTCATCTATTTGTAGATGGTGCAATGTATGCACAAGCGTACGATGATAATGCGCTACCGATTGGTTTTGGACAAACAATTTCCCAACCGTATATTGTTGCACTGATGACTGAACTGCTCGCGCTTAAAAAGGATGAGAAAATTCTCGAAATTGGTACTGGTTCCGGCTTTCAAACCGCAATACTCGCACAATTTTCAAGAAGGATTTACACCATAGAGCGCCACCGTGAATTAAGCGATAACACAAGGAAACGGCTTCGGGACATGGGCTATGAAAATATCGTTTTCAAGGTTGGTGATGGATCCTGCGGTTGGCCCCAGCATGGACCATTTGACAAAATAATTGTTACTGCCGGAGCACCAACCGTACCGGAAACATTATGCAACCAACTCGCAATGAGCGGACGTATGATCATACCTGCCGGAGATCGTTCCAATCAGGAACTGCTTCAGTACGACAAAACTGCACAGGGTCTTACCTGCAAAGTAGCAGCAAATGTGGTATTTGTACCACTTATCGGTGAGCACGGCTGGGATGGGAAATAATAATTTCTATTTTGAATCGATTTTGTATATCGATGATACTTTTTGATTATTTCCTCTGTTAGATTACAGACATTTAACTTTTATACGCACCAAATATTTGGACAGACAATATGGAAAAAAAACCTGCAGTAATTAATGTAATCTGGTTATTCCTCATTATCAGTGGCATAATCACTGCCGCATATACCGACAAAATGGGAATTATATCAAAATCTTCCTTTGATGCTGCAAAAAGTGCTGTTGAGCTGGCAATAAAACTAATTGGAGCAATGGCACTATGGCTTGGGATCATGAAAGTAGCAGAGGAAGCAGGCTTGATGAGGATCATTTCCAGAGCAATCCGTCCGGTAATGATCAGACTTTTTCCTGATGTACCGGTTGATCACCCTGCAATGAGCTCCATGATTATGAATATGGCTGCAAATATGCTTGGTCTTGGAAATGCAGCGACCCCCATGGGTATTAAAGCAATGACAGAGCTTGAAAAAATAAACCCTCAAAAAGGAACAGCCACCAATTCGATGTGTTTGTTTCTGGCCATTAATACTTCATCAGTCACCATACTTCCCCTTGGGGTAATTGCAGCACGGGCGGCTGCGGGAGCTACAACGCCATCCGCGATTCTGATTCCAGCAATTCTGGCAACTGCCATTTCCACAACCGTAGCAATAGTTATGTCTAAACTATTGTCAAGACGATCTGCCAAATCCGAAATAGTAACTACAAACAACGTTTCAGAGGATTCAATTACAATTGAATCCGGGCCTGTAAAATTAAACAGCGAACTTGTAAAGGTATCCCCCATAAGTAAACTCGTTGGATATTCTGCAATAGCTGTATTTCTTTTTGCTATTCCGTGGAAATACATATCCCATGGTACCATGCCTCACTTTTCTTTCGATACTATAACAAAAATGACTGACTGGCTGATACCGATCATCATGGGGGGCCTATTGCTTTTTGGATATCTTCGGGGTGTAAAAGTTTACGAAACAGTTACCGATGCAGCCAAAGAGGGTTTCAATGTCGCAGTTCGTATAATCCCTTTTATGGTTGCAATTTTTGTCGCTATTAACATCTTTCGTGAAAGCGGAGCATTTCAGCTATTTACAAGTGGGCTATCGCGGGTTTTAACCCGCATAGGAATGCCGGTAGATGTACTTCCACTGGCACTTATCCGCCCCCTCTCAGGAACCGGATCATATGGCATAATGACCGAAATAGTAAACAGTGCACCAGACAGCTTCTCATCATTTCTGGCATCAGTAATGCAGGGATCAACGGAGACAACATTTTATGTTCTTGCGGTTTACTTTGGAGCTGTTGGCATAAAAAAAACACGGCATGCACTTCCAGCAGCATTGTGTGCGGATGCTGCAGGTATTATTGGCTCACTCTTTTTGAGCCATATATTTTTCAGATGAGTAAAGATTTTAAAATAGCATTTCAAAGGATATTCGAAATGAATGACATCCGGAAAGAAAAGAAAGTTGTTCACTGGCTTGAAACAGTCAAAAATGCAGGTGCTGATGTGCAATCAGTAGAATGTTTGTCTGAGATCCGTAAAAAAGATAATTCGCTTCTGTTTGCTCTTCTGGATACAAAAACAGTATCTGCAGAAGGAAACCCTCTTCCAGGAATCATATTCATTCGAGGTCATGCCTGTGTTGTTGTCCCCTGCCTGAGAAACCGCCAAACCAACGAGGAGCGTTTTTTAATTGTAAAACAACGCAGAATCGGAAACGGTCAATTGACTCTTGAATTCCCTGCCGGTATGCTGGATGAATCAACTAATGACCCTCTGGGAGTAGCTGTAAAAGAACTGGACGAAGAGACCGGGCTTACAGTCCGCAAAGATGAGATTTTCAAACTCAGTGATGGGCCACTATACAGCTCTCCAGGAGCAACTGATGAAGCGATTTATTTTTTTGGCTGTATCAAAGAAATTGACGACGAACAGTTCTGTGCATTCAAGGGTAAAAAATGTGGTAATTCCCACGAAACCGAATTTATAACTGTCGAACTTGCGAGTCAGGAAGAGATTCTTGCGGAGTGTACATCAATTCAGGTGATGGTGGGATTATATCTGTTTAATCGATATACAAAACAGATACGCTATACACTATAATACTATTTTCAAGCTGCTTTTAACGGTGCAAGCTCCTGTTCAGAAACCGGCTGTGCATTGTGCGAAACAAGTATATCGTTAATATCTGAACTATTGACTTTTTGCGGTGAAGTAATTTCAAGTCCTATCAAACATCCTTCATTATCATAATCCGCAATTATGTCATCCTTAACTTTTTTAGATACATTCGTTGCAACACCTGGTTTTCGAGATAAATAAATATAAGCCGCTATTGCTTTACCTTTTCTAAACGTTATTTCTAAGTATACATCTTTCATACTTACATCTCCGGAGGAAAAGCTGTGATAATAACAAGAACTTTTTCTTCGAAATCTGGTTCTACAATAATTTCCCAATTTTTATGCTTATAAAACGATTTTATCAGGAACCGTCCTTCCACAGAATCGTTTTCATAGCCAGAGGGATTATTCAACATCGATCTTAAATTAATTTCATTAAAATTTCTGCTAAGCATCCTTTTTTCAACATGGGATGAAATCTCAATTTCCCAATTCCACCATGCTGGCCAATTCATAGATATTCTTATAAACCCGATCGGTAACGATTTAAATAATTATTAACTTAAATTCTTTTAATATATTACTTTTTCATATTGATTCAAACAGTTATGTGATAGACTTTTTTTGGCACAATATAGTTAGAAGATAGCATTATCTTGCTTCAGTCAGCTGATAATAAACAGACCTCATATACCGAAACGACTGAAATGCCGGACAGATAACTGATATGGATTCAGTCGATCCAATGATTAGATACCCATCAGGTGCCAGAACTCTTCCAATATTGGTAAACATCCTCCTGCGATCTTCACTATTGAAATAGATTGATACATTCCGACAGAATATAACATCAAATTTGTAGGGAAACAAAAGCGGTTCCAGAAGATTGATCGTTTTGAATGTTGCTAGAGCCCGGATCTCGTCACGGATTTTCCAATCATTATCCACAGAGTCAAAATATTTATGTAGTACTTGAGAACTAAGTCCCCTCTCGATCTCAATTTTGCTATAAAATCCATGACTTGCTTTTGCAACAACAGCATCGGAAATATCTGTTCCATGTAAACGGATATCATAACCTTTAGTTGAGCCAAGCAGCTCAAGAATAGAGATGGCTATACTATACAGCTCCTGCCCATTTGAACAGGCCGCACTCCAGATTCTTATTGGAATATCCATCCCTGAAGACGTTTGTTTTTTTTTCCTATCAATTAAATCGGGGAGAATTTTAAACTTCAACATTTCAAATGGTGCAGTATCTCTGAAAAACGATGTTTCATTGGTAGTAATTGCGTTGATTACTTTTCTTTTAAGAGTACCGCCGATATCATTGCGTACTTTGCTATAAAGGTCCATCCATGAACTACATTGCAGCTCGTTTGCTATTGGTGAAAGCCTGCTTTCAAGAAGATATGCTTTGTCATCAATAATATTTCCGCAGATGCTTTTGACATACACACTCCAGAGCTGGAGTTCCTGTTGAGTAACAGCTGTCAAAATGAACCCCGTCTGACAACATCAACAATTCGGGGGACAATCTTTTCGAGTGTCAGGATTTCATCAACCACACCAGCTTCAATTGCAGCTCGCGGCATCCCAAAAACAACACAGCTGGCTTCATCCTGCGCGATAATGTGGCATCCCTGACGTTTGAGCAGACGAAGCCCCAGTGTTCCATCGCTACCCATACCGGTCAATATTGCAGCAACGGATTTTGATGGAAAATTATTAGCAACAGATCGGAAAAAATAGTCCACTGATGGTTTACAATTATTTTCAGGTGGGTCATCGGTGATCATAATCGTTCCGGCAGAATCAGCATTCTTGACCAACTTCATCTGTTTTCCCCCTGGAGCAATATACACATACCCGGGAAGCGGGTGTGTATTATATATCGCTTCTACGACTTTGATCTTTGATTTTTTCCCAAGACTCTCAGCAAGCGCTTGTGTAAACATTGGAGGCATATGCTGAATAATAAAAATCGGAACCGGAAAATTCTCGGGAATCTGTGGTATTATCCGCGCAAGTGCAGCTGGTCCACCGGTTGAAACTCCGATTAATACCATTTCGGGGTGTACAATTCGTTTAGTAAGCTCATTTGACGGTGATGAAACAGTACTCTTATTATCTTTTATTGGATTAATAGACTTTTTGACGCTGGATTTTACAAATTCTGATCCCTGCAGAATTGATCGAATTTCACGTTTCCGCATGAAAGTTTTTACCCGCGGAAGCAGTTCGTTTTGTATTAGCAGGCGGTTCTTTTCGGGGCTTTCTCCTGATGGTTTTGTTATAAAATCGAACGCCCCTTTTTCAAGTGCCTGAATCGTATAACTGCTTCCACTAGCTGTAAATGAACTGACTACCAGCACACCAGTATCAATTTGATTGATGCGTATCTGATCGAGTACTTCTATGCCATTCATCCCCGGCATTTCGATATCAAGTGTGACAAGATCCGGTTGCAATTCAATAATTTTAGCTATAGCTACTCTTCCACTGGCAGCAGAGCCAACAACTTCTACATCATCAATTGCTTTTAGTGCATCAATAAGGATTGTTCTGAAAAGAATCGTATCGTCAACAACAAACACTCGAAGACTCATTGCCTGCATCCCTATAAAGAATTTGTTAACCAATTCAGATGAACCAGAAACAAACCTGGTAATAAGCGTTAACGAAGAGCTCTATCAATTTCCGGATTCTGTCATTTTAATCTCTTCAACTGCAAAAACCTGATCCATATTCAACAAACAGGCAAGCAATTCATCATTTGTTTTAAAAACACCGGAAATATAACCGACTTGTACTCTTCCAACATTCCCGGGAGCTGGTTTTATCTCTTTCTTTTCAATCTGCAACACTTCAGTTATACGTTCAACAATAACTCCAATAAATTCCTGTTTCCATTCAATAATAAGGATTCTAGCCTCATCATTCTGTTCAATCGCTTCTAATCCCAGACGAAATCCTAAATCAAATACAGTTATTACACGTCCACGTAAATTCATCACGCCCACGATATATGGCTGAGCATGATGAACTGGAGTTATTTTTTTTATTTGGACAACTTCCTGAATGATTGCAGTATCAAAACCGAATAATACCTCATCTACAATTACTACTAGTGTTAGTATGCTATTGCTGTCTTCTGTTTCACTTATTTGATCCATATAATTCTCCAATCACTGGACATTTTCACATTTCGATAGAGATGTGAATGTCTCCTTAACATCTGCTTATTGTAACTCACGTCTTGAACTTACTTACGATAACCTTAATTTTTTCAGAAACTTTTATCATCTGATCAGCGCTGTAATTCACCTGTTTTGTAACATCAACAATTCCATCAAAGGCACTTTTCACAACAGCTATATCTTCAGCTACAGTCTTTGATACCTTTACAGTTTCTCCAACCCGAATATTTGCATCTTTTACACCTGAAGTAGCTTTCGAAATATTAGATGCAATGTCCCTTGTAACAGTGGATTGTTCCTCAATAGCTGTAGCGATTGCGTTTACGATCTCTCCGACATCCCTGATTACTCCGGTAATCTGCTCGATATCATTAATAGCTCTTTCAGTCGCACCCTGTACGCCGGATATTTTATTTTTAATTTCCCCTGTTGCAGATGCAGTTTGTTCTGCTAGTGTCTTAATCTCATTAGCTACCACTGCAAACCCTTTACCAGCAACACCCGCCCGGGCAGCCTCAATTGTTGCATTTAATGCAAGTAAATTTGTTTGTGCAGAAATACTTGTGATCGTTTCTGTGACTGTACTTATATCCTGAGCTGCTACACCTAAATTTTTAACTACATCAATAATTGATTCACCCTGTTTTCTGGCTGCCGAGCTGACGTCTCTTGCTTTTTCAGCATTTGCTGCAATATCAGATATCGTTGCACTCATCTCCTCTGTAGCAATCGCGACCGAAGAGATATTACTATTAGCTTCATCCATTCCAGTTGCAACAGATGCTGTATTTGCACTCATCTCTTCAGTTGAAGAAGCGATGGTTATTGCACGTTGCCTTAAACCGTTCGTATCTTCATTCAATGTTTCTGAAATTGATTTCAGTTCTCCTGTTGATGTTGAAATTTCCTTCATCCCAGATGATAATTCCTGTACAATCTCTTTTAATTTTTTTACAACCGTCTGTACCCCTTTGGCGATATTTCCAATCTCATCTGCTCGAGAAAGTAATGTTTCTGATACGTTTGATGAGATATTTCCCTCAGCAACCATTAATAAACGACCTTCAATTTCCTTAAAAGGTTTTGTAATACTTTTTGAGGTTAATAAAGACATAGCTACAGAAAATAAGACCATCAATAAACCGATTATAATTATCATGGTGGAAAACGAAGAAACTGTCTTATCAACCTTTTGATCGATTACTTTCATTTCATTTTTTTTAAACGCAATGTAATTATCAACAGAACCATGAATTTCATACATTGCAGGAAGGGCCTTTTCTGTATATAAAAATCGTGCATCATCAAGCAAATCACTATATGCTAATTCTATCGCTCGATTATTTAAAGGTACAGCAGTCGCAATATTTTCAGTAATTTTTTTCAGTAATTTTTTTTCTTCTCCTTCTTGAGCTTCTTTTCCAAGGGAGTCTAATAGTGGTCTGTATTTTGATCTTATAATGTTAATATTCTCCTTATATATATCTCGATCGTCGTTTTGTTTAACAACAGTAATTGCAGCCATATTCTCACCAATTGAATGTACATATGCAGAAATCGCTTGTGAGTTTGACAATTGTTCAGCTGTTTTGGTATTTATACTCATCAATCGATTAATTCGTTCCAATCCACTGACAGCAATCATTACAAGAATAGCTAACAAAATGGAGTTTGTACCATATGTAATCGCCAACCTATTGCCAATTTTAATATTGGTAAATAAACTCATCTTACGCTCTCCCATTTATTGAATTTTTATTGAATTTTTTAACACTTCAAGTTTCCTGATTCCCTCCAATAGCCGGTCTCTGTCAAGCTTCACCTGATAATCGGTTATTCCTGCGGCAATTCCTTTTTCCCGGTCTTCATCACCCGCCAGTGAAGTCAGTGCTATTACCGGCAACGACTCTGTTTCTTTATGTTTTCTTATATTTTTACATAAATCGAGTCCATTCATATTTGGCATTTCGATATCAGTAACAACTAATGTCACTATTCCGATATTCTTCTGTAATTTTTCCCACGCATCCTTTCCATCACATGCGGTGATTACCTGATAACCGCCATTCTGTATATATTTTTTCACCTGTTCTCTAAAAAAGTCAGAATCTTCTGCAAGAAGTATGGTATTATTTCCTGAGGAATGCGCAGTACCAGCAGTTTCTACTTTCCATTCTGGGTATATTTTATCTACTATTTCAAAAATATCCACCATCAGAACAGTCATATTTTGTAAAATTGTAGACCCGCTTATTCCCGTCTGACGATGTATCATTGTATCAACAGTAAAATCAGATTCAATTACAGAAACCGGCATTAAACCGAGCATTCCTATTTCTCTATTAGCGACTCTAACGACTATAACAACCAGTTCCTTATCCATTGGTACTTCAGCAACATTGGCAACATCAGAAAGTTGGACAAGAGGCAGCAATTTACCACGGTACTGCATTGAACGTATCGCTCCTTTTTTTTCAACCTGATTTGCTTCAACCTGCTCAACCCGCAAAATCAGCTCCAGTGGTAGTGCACATGTTTCATTTTCCGAATTGTTAAATATCAATAACGAATGTTCCCCCTCATTCCCAAGTGTTTCTATAAGATTCTTTTCCTTCTTTGCAGCTGAAACAGAGGTAACTCCCGCTTTAAGCGCCAACCCGGTGACATCAATAATAAGCGCAACTTCACCATCGCCCATTATAGTTGCGCCAGCATACTCCTGAAGACCTTTTAAATGTTTACCTAAAGGTTTAACAACAATCTCTTCAGTATTTCTCATATTATCTACCACAAGTCCATACTGAAGAAGCCCGCTGGAAGTAATCACAATATTTACATCACTTGTTGCACTCACTCGGCGGTCTTTACCAGATCTTCTTTTTTCAATATCTTCAGGTACTGTTCCAGCATCAACATTCCCGTCAATCGATCGTCTTCTGGATCTTCGGTCAGATACTCTGCTTCTTCTATCAATCTCAACCTGTCCGGTTTTAGGATTGACATATGTTTTTGTCAACCCCAGAACAGATGATAATCGTAGAATCGGTATGAATTCTCCTCGTAACACAACAACTTCAGCATCTCCGACAACCTGAAGGCGTTCTTTAGTCTGTGAAGACGGAATCCGGAGCAGTTCGGTAACATTTACCTGTGGTATCGCAAAACGCTCCCTTTCTTCATGGATTATCAGTGATGGAATAATCGCAAGTGTCAGTGGCAATTTAATATTGAAAACCGTGCCCTTTCCAGGAGTAGTCTGAATTGTTACTTTTCCACCCAGTCGATCCAGGTTGTTTTTGACAACATCCATGCCAACGCCTCTGCCAGAGGTCTCAGTAACCTTTTCTGCAGTTGACAATCCTGGAAAAAAAATCAGCGAAGCTTTGTCATAATCGGTCATACCTTTGAGTTTTTCCTCTGTTACCAACCCCATCGACAATGCTTTATCTGCAATTTTTGCAGAATCGATTCCATTCCCATCATCACTCAGCTCAACCACAACATGCCCTGCTTCATGGAATGCTCTCAATGTGATCGTTCCGTATGCAGGTTTTCCACGTTTGACTCTCTGCCCCTGAGATTCAATTCCATGATCCGCAGCATTGCGGACCATGTGCGTTAAAGGGTCACTCAGCCCTTCAATAATAGTCTTATCTAGCTCAACATCTTTTCCTTCAATATCTAATCGCAGCTCTTTATTGAGCACTTTTGACAGGTCACGAATCATTCGGGGGAATTTATTAAAGACATTTCCAATCGGCTGTAGTCTGGTTTTCATGACAGCTTCCTGAAGTTCCGAAATGACGAAACTCAGGCGTTGAGCTGACATTTTTAAAGCTCTCTGGTCATTTTTACCAATCGCATCAATTAGTTGATTACGGCTGAGAACTAACTCACCAGCCTGCGACATCAGGGTGTCAAGGTATTCGACATTGATACGTACTGTTTCCGGAATTGTGGTCGATATTTTTTGTGTTGTATCTATAGATTCAACAGGTTTTTGAATCGTTGTTATCTCGGTATCACTATCAGCTGATTTTGATAGCTCTTGTTTTTTTTCAACATCGTTTTTACTTTTATGAATTTCAGTCTCTGCATTTGTATCTTTTTTAATCTGTACCTGTTGGGGACTGTAAACAAGACTGATCTTTTCAGCCCCTACTTCCACGGCAGTTTCAATGATTTCAGGTTCGATTACGGTTCGATATATAAGCCTCACAATCAAAGAATTAACCGGTTCATCATCGAGTGTCCCAACAGCTCCGATATCAAAAAGAGTATCGATAATAACACCCATTTTCGAAAGGCTGTTAAGTATTTCAAGTGATGATTTTCCATTCTTTTCCAGATCATGCAACAGATCATACTCAATAATATAAATGTACTGTGCATCTTTATTTGCAGCCTGCATATCGACTTCTGGAATTTCTACAGTAATTCTATCTTTTTGCGAAGTAAGCTTTACATATCGGCTCAATGCCCCCTTTTCACTTCCAGACAAATTGTAATTAACGATGTCCTGTAGAGACTGTACCTGTGGATCAATATTTACAGTCTCCATTTCTTCAGGGTTATTGACCATCGACCGTAAAGCATCAAAGGAGTTGAGAAGGACGTTTATTATTTCTGCTGTGGCTGTCAGTGTTGAAGAACGAACCATATCCAGAACAGTTTCAGTACGATGAGCCAGCGTTTTAATTTTAAGCAAGTTAAAAAAAGCAGCCCCACCTTTTATCGAATGTGCAGCTCTGAAAACTTTATTCACCAGCTCTGTATCCGCATTTTTCCCTGCTTCCTCGATAGTAAGCAAGTCCGATTCGATACCCTCAAGATGCTCACGGCATTCAGCAAAGAACTCTGTTAAAAGTGAATCACTCATGTATAAATCCTCAATAAAGAGAGGTCGTTGATCGTTGTTTCTGTTGTTCTATTTTGAAGTGTGAATTTAAGCGTAAACTGACAAAAAAGTTGTACATCTCATCTGATAATCCGATGACATTCACTGCACCTCCTACTTTAGTTATAGTGTTATGCACAGCAGCAAGAAACCCTATTCCGGCAGAATCCAGGGTAGTCACATGTTGCATATCAACGATAATTTTTTTTGTTCCACTATCAATATACCTCTTGACAGACTCACGAAGCAGATCCATTCCTCCTGCAACCAGTTCTCCGTTGAGAGTAAACTTAACTGAATCTTCACTGGCAAGATCTACAAAATTAATCATATATGCACTCCTTGAATCATAGATTACAACAATTTTTTTTCACACTTCAACGACAATTGCAACCATATCATCATCGGGTATATGTTCAAAATATACTGCTGCAATCATATTCTGAATTATTCCCTGAATCGAATCTGTGCGATGATTTTCACAAAGTTCAATCAATCTTGTGATACCCCCACTCCGCTTGGCTGTTTTGTCATTTGTTATCTCTACAAATCCATCACTATACAAAACAAAACGATCTCCTTTTTTAACATCGATATCGGCATGTTCAAATTTGACATCAGGAAATATACCAATTAAATCACCTGACTTTTCAATTTTCTGCACAGGTCCCTCCGATGGGATAAAAATTACCGGGGGTTGTCCTGCATTATACACATGCGCTCTTTTGGTACGTCTGTTTACTCTTACCCACGACATACTTATATACTGTCCTTCATTGAGTACTGCTGGAATGACCTTATTAATTATAGTAAGTACATCGGCCGGTGAATTGACAGTGGTACAATTCTGGACCAGTAGTGTTTTGAGAGCAGCTGTTGCCAGAGCAAGCCCGATAGTATGTCCGCAGATATCTGCAGTTATATAGTCAAAAAGATCTTCACTCACCTTGATAATATCATACAGATCCCCGCCGGCATCTCCAAGAGGTTTAAAATGAACTGCACACTTTGAATCGGGTAATTGAGCCGGATCAGTTGGAAGAAATACCTGTTGAGCTCTGCTTATTTCGTTTATTTTTGATGACAAAATATCCAGATACATTTTTTGGGCTTGTCGTAGACGAAGATGAGTTCTTACCCGCACCAGAACTTCAAGCGGTTCAAATGGTTTTGTAATGTAATCCTGACCTCCAACATCAAAACAATCAATCTTACATTGTATATCAGTCTCTGCAGATAAAAAAAGTACTGGTATCTCCTGGGTCAGTACGTTATCCTTCAGCCTTTTACAAACCTCCTGCCCGCTTATTCCTGGTAAATTAACATCAAGTAATACAAGATCCGGTTTTTTACTGATTACTTCATCCAGAACGCTTTCACCTTCAGTAGCTACAAATGTTGCATATCCTTCACGCTGCAATAATTTTTCGATCATTACAAGTGAAGTACAATCGTCATCGACAATAAAAAGAGTAAATGACTTCTCACTATTTTTAATTACATCCACATGAATTCCCATGAAGATATTTAAAATTAATGTGACAATTGAATGATAGATCCTGAATTATTGTTGTAGTGCATCATTAAATTCATGGACTTTAAAATGATTATGTCATTAAAAACAGGGTAAAGCTATATTTTTGTAACTTGCAGACTCTAATTGAAGTAGACTCCCAGTGTGTGATCAGCCACAACATCCCAGGAAAAAGACTTTTCCACAGCCTCCCTACCACATCCCCCCATCCATCGGGCATGTTCAAAATTTGCGAAAAGTGAACCAATTCCCCATGAAATAGAGTCTGGATTCGGGTACACCTTGAACCCATTCACATTATGCCAGACAAACTCAGTCCCATTATGAGTTGCAATTACCGGTTTACCTGCAGCCCATGCCTCAAGAACCACAATACCGAATGGTTCATTGCGACTGGTGACTGCCACGCAATCACTGGCACGATAAAGATCTATCAGCTCACCTCGTGGAAAAACTCCATAAAACCGACATGCATGAGCTACACCCAACCCACGAGCCAGATCCTCCACGTGTCCGCGCATATCCCCTTCCCCGGTAAAAACAAATTTCGCATTCGAATAATGCCTGAGAATATTTGGAATTGCCCGAACCAGTAAATCCGGTCCTTTCTGTGAAGTCATTCTCCCGACAAAAAGTGTTGTCGGATCTACAGGACCGATTCCATAGCGCTGTTTAATCTTTCCAGGATCAACAAAGCCATTGAATGCCTCATACGAAATTCCATTCTGAACCACTGATGTTTTCCAGTCAGGTACATTGTAAATCCATCCGATCTCATTTTTCAACATCTGGGAAACAGTTATAACTTTATCTGCGTTATAAGTACCATGACGCTCATGATCCATTATTCTTGATGATCGTCCACCATAAAAGTTATTCCCACATCTGCCATATTCGGTCGAGTGAATAGTTATTATCCCCTTGCGGTTTCTTCCCTGCTTGATCCATACCATTGCATTTGATGCCATCCAGTCATGTGCATGCACAACATCAAAATGCGTCCCCATATAATTCTCAGTATGAAAAACAGAGTCAACAAATGCCCTGCACATCTGATTGATATCATTCACAATATCTTGTGCACCCGTATATGGAACCCTGTGATAATGGACACCATGAATTCTGTCGTACTGCCAATCCCCACCCCATCGCATTCTGGTAAAAACATGTACTTCATGCCCTTTACGCTCCAGTGCAGCAGCAAGTTCTGTTACGTGAACAGCAACTCCTCCCAGAGCTACTGAATGGAGAGATTCCCAGGTTAACATCGCAATACGCATTGAAAAACTCCTTTGTTGAGTATTAATAAGTATTATTGTCAATTGTTATCATGCTGTATAAGAAATTGGCTGAGTACAGCCGTGTAGCATGAAGCAAAGATCGGGCCAAAAAAACAAGTTCCTATTGCGACACAGTTTGTAACATGATCATACTGTAAACACTCTCCAATAAAAAATTGGTACTCAGGGAGTTCAATTCAGTATTCTTTTTTTAAACAAATGAGGTTGGCTTCTCGTATTTTATTAAAGATGTTTTTTTAGCGGTTTAAATGAACCAGAAACAAAGATTTTAATCAAAAACAAGTGATCACATATAATTGAATACTACAGCAAATTCAACTCATACACGAATGCCGGCCTGGCTGAAAAGACCAATAGCCTACTCAGGTAAGCAGAATTTTATTCATGATGAGATTCAGAAACATGGTCTTCACACCGTTTGTCGTGAAGCAAAATGTCCCAACAGGGGAGAGTGTTTCTCAAGAGGGACAGCTACGTTTCTCATTTTGGGTGAAAATTGTACAAGAAATTGTTCATTTTGCAGCGTAAGACATGAAGTGCCAGCACCACTTAACGAACATGAGCCACATCTGCTGGTTGATGCTGTAAAAAAGATGAACCTTAAACATGTTGTTATTACATCTGTAACCAGAGATGACCTGCCCGATGGTGGTGCCGCTGTTTTCAACAACATTGTGCATTTGATTCGCGAACAACTTTCGTCAGTTACAATCGAACTCCTTATTCCGGATATGCAGGGTAACAAAGATGCACTTACTGTGGTTTTCAACAGCAGACCGGATGTTCTTAATCACAATATTGAAACTGTACCATCACTGTACTCCAGAATCAGGCCTCAGGCAGTTTATGAACGGTCTCTGGCAGTACTCGAAATGGCAGCCTCTCACGGTTTGACTACAAAATCCGGCATTATGGTAGGTTTCGGCGAAAAAAAGGAGGAGGTTCTTGATGCAATGCGTGATCTTCGGAAACATGGTTGCAACATTCTCACTATCGGTCAGTACCTTCAACCAACAGAAAAACAGGTTCCGGTTGAAAATTTTGTACCTCCATCAACCTTTGAATTCTATAAAAAGGAGGGTGTGCAAATGGGGTTTAAAGCTGTCTATAGCGGAGCTTTTATTCGAAGTTCCTATCGTGCTGAAGAATATTTCCATAAATGACAATATGTTACACGAATTAAAACATCTGACAACATGGAGATTCCATTTCAGATGATTACATTGTAGGATTTAAATTGATTATGTTTATTTGATGGTACCGGGAAATGACGTCATTGTACCGATGACCTGCTACCTCAAAAACTAAGTGTTAACCTTAATCATAAGGAGAAGGTGACTATGGAGATTCAAATCACCTCACGCCATAGCAAAGCATCACAAACCTTGCAGGACACCATAACTGCAGAACTTCAACGGATGGAGAAATTTATCGATAATATTACATCATGCCATGTAATTCTGGATAGCGAACATGTAGATAAAACCGTAGAGATCACAATGAACGCAGCCGGCCATCAGGTAGTAGCTAATGCCAAAGCTGATAATCTTGGAAAAGCGATCGATGATGCATTGGCTAAAACAGAGCGTCAATTGAAAAAATTACATGATAAACTAACCAGTCACAAAGCGACTGTACCGGAAATGATTCCGGAATTATAAAACTACTGACTTTCATCTTGGCTGGGTATGAACTTCATGCCCGGCCATTTTTTTTATTATCAGTGCCGGATAAAGCAATTTAACCCCTTAATTACTGATAATTGGGTTACTTTTTTGTGAAATGTGTTATATTTAAGAAAAAGCTGCAAGTTTCCTCTGCCTTATTTTAAGGTGAAAGGTACTACCAGGTGAAAAAAGCCAACATAGATCTTATTGTCGGAGCATCAATACTGGGATCATTGATTATTCTGATTACCAGCGTACTCTGGCTTAAAGAGGTATCAGTCTCCCGAAAACTGGTGTCCTATGCAGTTCTTTTTCCAAACGTTGGAACTCTTCAAGCCGGTGACCCGGTTATGGTTAATGGAATTTCAAAAGGATCGGTGAAACAGCTCGAAATCAAAGATAACAAAGTAATGGTTATTTTTGATCTCGATCGGAAAATAGATCTGACTGATTCCTGTTTAATTACCGTTCAGAACATCGGCCTCATGGGCGAAAGAGGTGTAGGAATTACACTTCAGAAAAACGGGAAAATTGTCCCTCCGGTAACTAAAAAAGACACAACTTTTTTGCAGGGAAATTTTGATACCGGTATCGCTGAAGCAATGGGAATGGTTGGGGTTGTTTTAAGTGAAGTTCGGGTACTGGCAGGAAATGTATCGAAAATTATCGATAAAACTGTTGGTGATTCCTCCTTCTCGGTAACGTTTAACATGCTGCTGAGCCGTCTTGACACAATTACCAGCACTGGTCAGTCAATTCTTGTTGAGAACCAGCCACGATTGGATTCGATAGTAAAGGAAGTCAAAGTACTTACGGTTGAATTAAACAATCTTCTGAAAGTAAACAGAACGAAAATCGACCAGATTGTTACCAATGGAGATACGCTGGTGGGTAATGCTGTCACCATAAGCCGAAGCGCAGATTCGCTGATCCGTACAATTCAGGTTATGGTGGATGAGATTCAAAACGGAAATGGATCAGTCAGCATGCTGCTTAAGGATAAACAATTTTATACAGATCTTAAAAAGAGTGTGGCAGATCTGGACACATTGCTAAACGATGTGCAGGACAATGCACTTAAACTGAGAGTAAAATTCGGTTTCGGAAAACAGAAGAAAAAAGAAGTGTATGAAAGAGCAACAAATTAAAGTGATTAACTCCCTCGGGATTCACGCACGACCGGCATCAATGATAGTACAAACCGCTATCAAATTCAAATCACAGGTCTCTATTGTCAAAGAGGGAACAACCGCTGATGCAAAAAGCATTATGAATGTGCTCATGCTTGGAGCTGAATGTGGCACTACGGTTACAATCCGTGCAAGTGGTCCGGATGAACAGGATGCAGTAGAAGCGGTGGCACTTCTTTTTGATCAGAAGTTTAAGGAAGAATAGAGTTTACCGTTTGTTGCTAAAATCCTACTACTACTAAAATCGGGGTCGGGCCTCAGTAAGTAATTGAAATAATTACAATTACACTAAAACCATATAAAAACTTCGGCACAAAATCAATGAGTTACGTAATATTCCTGCATCATTTTATCTGATCACGCTTTTTAGAATAATATGAAGATAGCACTATTTGTAATTTTTGAGTAAACCCCTCCACTGATGCAAAATTAAACTAAAATTGAATTGATATGACTTAAAAAAATAAAACAATTCTTTGTTTTTTTTTCCTTATATTAATTGGCAACACAAATCTGATCGATTTTATTAAAAAATCGATCATTCACACCGATAACTACTTGACTTGCATCAAAGAGAAAGTATGGTGTATATGGGGGTCAACCGAAGAGAATTTTTAAAGAGAACCGGAGCAGGTGCTGCAGTTATCATTGGAGGGTCTGAATTATTAAAAAGGGGTGCATTCGCGGCTACAGCTGTAAGTTTTGCAGGAAAAAGTGATGTATCATTTGTTGGATCTTCAGCAACAGGAACCAGGCGTCAAATGATAAAAGACGTTCTTGAACCGTGGAAAGCCAAGATTACTGAAGATATTGCCGGAAAAACCATTATAATCAAACCGAATCTGGTATGTCTGGGACAAGGTGCAGAGAAGCTCTTGCCAGTGACTCATATCGATGCAATACGCGGGCTTATCGATTTCATCCGGTCGATAAGTACGACCGTTCCGATTATCGTGGGTGATATATGTGCTGTTGCTTATCAGGGAAATGACTTTACCTCAATAACCGCTGCTGCCGGATACAATAGTTTAGCAACAGATTTCTCAGGTGTAACAATCAAGGATTTTAGTGACACAACCACCTTTCCCGTTGTTAACCACTCGATCTGGAATCCGGATTTTAAAACAACAACTTCAATACCAATCTCTTCAGCTTTTACTGATCCGAAATATTATGTTATTTCGATTACCAAACCCAAAACTCATAATTGCATGATTATGACGGGTATCAATAAAAACATTCTGATGGCAGCATCGTTACTTAACGCAACAATAAATGGTGTGAGGGTAAACGTCAAGAATATCATACATGGAAAAAATGGATGGTATTCAGGTAAAAATCAGGATGAAAACAAGTGCCTGTCATACAATCTTTTTCAACTTGCAAATGTGCTCTACCCGAAAAAGGTACCGGCATTCTCGGTACTTGACGCATGGGAGGGGATGGAAGGAGAAGGACCGGCGAGTGGAACTGGTATTATGCAGTACTGCGCAGTCGCAAGTACCGATCCGCTTGCAGTTGACAGACTTTCAGCAAAACTGATGGGCTTTTCCGACACACCGACCGATCCGATTAACAAAACGACCCCTAGCTATTCCGATATGCGTATGCTGGTGTGGATCTCGAATGCCGGACTGGGTAACTATGATCTCAATAAAATCAACTTTATTCTTGGTTCCGTTAACGATCTTGAAAAACATGTCAAATCCTATAAATTGCATTCAAACTATACCGGAAATCCATCATACGAAACCAACTGGACCGGCGGGCCACCTTCAACAGTTCTCGATAAATCATCAATACTGAATTCCAGATATCTAGACCCAAAACCGTTGCTTATTCCACAGGTTGAAAAAATCAATGGTGATCATGTCACCATACATTTCAGCCTTCCGGTTGAGTACAAGATAGAATTGGGTATTTTCAATCTACGTGGGGTTGAAGTACGTTCTCTGGGCAGGGAATTCTTATCGGCAGGACGATACAGTGTGGTCTGGAATGGACGTGACAATAGTGGATCCAAAGTTCCATCTGGAAAATATGTCATCAAAATGAAATTTGGATCACATGTTGTTTGTGATCATGTGAATATAAGCCGGTAATTGAATGCGTTTACTAGCCATAGCCTCAAATTGTGGCCGGTGTTTTGATGTCGTTATTTTGATCTATAAGGGCAAGTATTTGTAACCCAAATGCTGCTCGGCACACAACTATCACTTTTTAACAGGCTGACTCTTGACATAGGAATGACAGGAATGGTTCAACCAGATAATTATCTGGGAATCCACCAATGGTTTATGGTTTGGATTTTAAACGACTAAAACAATTTCGAATTAATAAACGTATACTGATTTAGTACGACTCATTAAAGATACAGGTGGAATGAAAGGGATAAAGGTATGATAAAGCATTTTTTAAGGACAGCATTCCTTCTGTGTGCAACATTTCATTTCAATAGTTTCGCACATATTGATAAAACATCATTGTCAATCAAAGGCGGTGAAATGTTCAAAGCTGGAGAAAAGGTCCAGTTAACCTGGAAATATGCTATTTTTCACAACAGAATGCATTATATCTATTTTTCTGCCGGCACAGGGAAACCCTGGCTGAAAATTGATAGTGTCATGGAGAAATCAGGAACTGCGAATTTAAGCTATACCTGGACAGTACCACAAACCGCTACCGAGTCAGCCCGTATTCGAATATTCCAGAGTTTTATTGCCACCCCTGGTGAACGGACCAATGATTATACCATTGTCAGTAATACATTCTCAATTCTTGCAGCCACTAAAACTTTGAAACCTGTCGCATCTGATCATAAAAATTCAAACAAACCTACCAACAATCATCTTCAAAAGAGGTATGATCTCAGTGGAAGGTTTGTTAAAGAATATGACGCTGCTTTTGCTGAAAGAATAAAACTGATGCGAAAAACTGTGTTTTATTGATTAAATTACGATTGGCTGTAAATTTCTTAAAATAGGTATCTTCAAATCACATCCTTTACCCAGAGTAGTTTGTTTTTATTATATTGATCTCATTATCATTGAGGTCAATATATAAATTTTTAGCATAAGCCATTGTGAAGCCAATATATAAAGCACTTTGAAAGTTTTTTAAAATTTATATCGCACACGACATAAAAAAGTGGTATATTTATATCGTGTGCGATATAAATACTGCACACTAAAAACTGACAACAATTTCTAATAACAACCTTATCCAGGAGGATTTATGAATAACTTCTATGAATTCAGTGCAGTAACACTTCAGGGAAAAACTATTTCAATGGGAACATTCCGTGGAAAAACCTTACTTGTAGTTAATACTGCAAGTAAGTGCGGCCTCACACCACAATTCAAAGGGCTTGAGGAGCTCTATCAGAAATACAAAGCGAAAGGACTGGTGATATTGGGTTTTCCCTGCAATCAGTTCGCGAACCAGGAGCCGGGTGATGCTAAATCGATCTCTGAAACATGTTCAATCAACTATGGGGTTACCTTTCAAATGTTTTCGAAAATTGATGTTAATGGCCCAGATGCACACCCATTATATAAATTCCTAAAGAAAGAACTGCCGGGTTTTCTCACTGGTGATATAAAATGGAATTTTACTAAATTCCTGATCGATACCAGTGGAAATCCAGTTAAACGATTTGCACCAACTGACACGCCTGAAAAAATTGATCGATATGTCAGCCGTCTACTTTCATAAGCAGGTAATCAATAATGAATAAAAAAGATGAACTTTTAAAATTAAAGAACCAGCTCTGTTTTCCACTTTACGCTGCATCACGGCTGGTAACACGTGAATACCAGCCGTATCTGGAAAAGCTGAATATCACCTATCCTCAGTACCTTGTTTTATTGATTTTATGGGAAGAGGATGGGTTGACAGTAAATGAAATAGCAAAAAAACTTTTATTAAATACAAATACTGTCACTCCACTTCTTAAACGAATGGAAACCGATGGGATTTTAAATCGGAACAACACAGCAATTGACGAACGAATAGTCATTGTTAAGCTTACAAAAAAAGGAAAAAGCCTGAAAGAGGAAGCCTTGTGCATTCCGGAAAAACTTATAGCAGAATTGATGAAGGGACCAGTTAAGCTTGATGAGTTAATTAATCTTAAAAATGTGTTACAGAAAATGATTGATCATTTATCAAAATAATTCTACCATCAGTTGTACTCATATGATAATTTTTTTTGAAATAAACCGAATCAGATCTATATTGAATTCATTGAGTGCATTTAACAATAGATCAACAGTACAAAATAATAAGCATTATCATTAATCACAAAACCAAAAAGGAGACGAAAACTTGGATCTCAAAGGAACAAAAACAGAAAAAAATCTCGCAGCTGCATTTGCAGGTGAATCTCAGGCAAGAAACAAATATACCTATTTTGCATCCGTTGCAAGAAAAGAGGGTTTGGAACAGATTGCGGCACTCTTTGAAGAAACCGCTGCTAACGAAAAAGAACATGCAAAACTTTGGTTCAAAGCCCTCAGCGAACTTGGAGACACTGCAACAAATCTGCTCCATGCAGCTGAAGGTGAACATTACGAGTGGACAGATATGTACGAAGGCTTTGCAAAAGATGCAGAAGCAGAAGGGTTTAAAACTCTTGCAGCACAATTCCGTATGGTTGCCAAGATTGAAAAAGCGCACGAAGAGCGGTATCGTGCGCTGCTCAAAAATGTAGAGATGCAAAAGGTGTTTGAAAAAGGTGAAGATACCATGTGGGAATGCCGCAACTGCGGACATCTTGTCATGGGCAAGAAAGCACCACAACTCTGTCCGGTTTGTCAGCATCCTCAGAGTTTCTTTGAAGTACGGAAAGAAAATTATTAATAAAAGGTTCACAGGTTCAACGTTCAGGGTTCAAAGGTTATAATTTCCAGAATCTGAAATCTTCCAGCTTTGAACAGATGACCATTTATAATTACACAACGGGTAAGGGGAACAGTGGTTTTGTTTCCCTCCCTTTGTTTTAAAACTTTTTAATAACCATATGAAATTGTTTATTATATTTAACCTAATAACCGCAGTAGGTGGTGATGGAGAACCGTAAGATGTTGATGCAGAAAGGGTTGAAGCTCTTGAAGATTTTATCTACAGGTGATAAGACCGAAAGAGCTGAAACCCTTTATGCGCAACAGGTTACGCGTTCTCCGCGCCAATCTACTGCGTTTTTTAGGTTTAACGTCGAACTACCTTCTGAACATTAATTCAGGGAAATACATTGCTGGAAATGGAAAATTCCTTAAATTACAACATTCATCATAAAATCATTGCATTCATCTCGATTGCAATGGTTTTATTCATTTCGGTTACATCTGAACTCCATAACCATGAAGATGAAACGTTCCATTCCGATTGTCCTGCCTGTATTTTAATCAATCATCCGGCAATTACCACTGATATCGTTTCCCACCATGTGATCCTGTATCAACAAATTTCAGAGACAGTTGTAACACCCATAATCTGGTATAATTCGTTCTTCTTCCCGCAGATCAATCCACGCGCCCCCCCATTCAATTAAATAATTCTGACATTGTTGAAGTAAAATTTTAACAATAAAGATCGTTTTTATCACTGCCACGCATACAGCAAGCATTGCTGTGGTGCACGTATATTAATTTATTCAAAGGAAAATACTATGCGAATACCGCATGTTTATTATATATTTTCACTAGCGACAATTACATCTCAATTATCAACTGCAGGAATTACCAATCCTGATATATCCGCACTTGGGCAGGTATTTGCCACCTACACAGATGATCAAAACGCGGAATCACCGGATAAAGTTGTACCATCATTTGGTGAAGCAGAAGTCGTCTTTGATGCAGCTTTGAATCCATTTGTCAGTGGGAAATTCGTTTTTTCCATAGGAGATGAAGGTTTTGAAGTTGAAGAAGGGTACGCTTCATTTATTCGTGGATTACCATTGAACCTCTCTGCAATGATCGGAAAATACCGCGTTTCATTTGGTAAACTGAATACCGTTCACCCGCATGCATATCCTTTTATCAGAACTCCTCATATCCTTAACCCGGAAGATGCCGGTTTGATTCCTGGTGAAGAGAGTTTCAATGAACTTGGTGCAGATATCTCTACCCTTATCCCCCTTATCGGCAGCTGGAGTATGGTTGCATCGGCGGATTTTCTTCAGGGAAATTCATTTCACCCTGATACCAGTGCAAACACTTATGGGTTTTCGGGACATCTGTCAAACACATTCTCTCTTGGTGATAAGATAGCAGCTGATATTGGTGGATCAATCGCTCATGGAATCAACAACTCTGAAGGAAAAACAAAAACGACAGTTGGAGGTATAGATGCGAAAGTCAAAGCTTCTTTCAATCCGCAACTATCATTGACCATAGGCTCTGAATTCATCTATAATCGCTCAGGTATCGCAGATTCGGCTGGTTTAAAATCTACTTCAGACCGGAGTGGCTTTTATGCGTATGCTGATACTCGGGTTTTCACAAGATACAATTTTGGTGTACTTGGTGAAACCTGGAAACAGAACTGTGGAAATAATTATTCGATAAAACCATTTGCCGGGTTTTCTATCCTTGAGGAAAGTACAACACTCCGGATCGCATATGAATATCTGAAACGACATGATGAGGACCCGATTAACACCTTTGAATTCCAATTGTTGTTTATGATGGGACCGCACAAAGCGCATCAGTTTTAATTACTTAAAGGAGATAAAAAATATGTTTACGCATCTATCAAAATATCTGTTGACTGTAACTACCGGACTATTCCTGACAATCCTTCCCTGTCATGCCGTAATTCGAGTTGTTGCAGCACTCCCCGATTTAGGCTCGATTGCTTCCAGCATCGGAGGTGACAAAATTGAGGTTTCTGCAATTTCAAAAGCGAACTCGAATCCTCACTCGATCGAAGTTTTTCCTTCATACATGGCAAAGGTTTCGGGCGCCAGAATCTATCTGAAAAGCGGACTGGATCTTGACCAATGGTCTGATGCAATAATCGATGGGTCGAGAAACAATAAGATTCTGGTCGTTGATTGCTCAAATGGCGTTTCTGTTCTGGAAAAGCCAGTTCACGTTGACGCATCAATGGGTGATGTGCACCCATTTGGGAACCCTCATTACTGGCTCGATCCCCGGAATGGTAGTATAATCGCACAGAACATTGCTGATGCATTAAAAAAAGTTGATCCATCCAACAGTGCGGCTTATGATAGCAATCTCAATAAGTTTAAAAATGATTGTGCGAACAGATTCCAAGCATGGCAGGATAAAATGATAAATTTCTCCAGCAGTAACATTATCTCCTACCATTCATCATGGGTGTATTTTGCCAATGCATTTCAATTAAATATCGTAGAACATATAGAACCGTATCCGGGAATTCCGCCGACAGGAAATCATTTAGCTCATCTGGTGGAAGTCATAAAGAAAGATAACGTTGTATTTATTCTTCAGGAACCATATTTCTCTGATGATGCTGTCAAGTTTTTGAATCGTCAGACAAATGTAAAAATTATAAAATGTGCGCCATCATGCGACGATGTAAAGAGCGCTTCTTTTTTTGATCACTTTGATAAAATTGTCAATAAAATCACAATAACTGAAGGAGGTAAATAAATCATGATGATTTTTCATTACTCTTTCATGCTTCCTGCACTTGTTTTCTGTCTTATACTTGCCGGTATACATACGTATTTTGGTTATCACATTGTTGAACGCGGTGTTATATTTGTAGATCTTTCTCTTTCGCAAATTGCAGCACTGGGTGCCAGCGTCGCTATACTTTTCGGGTGGGGAGAGGAATCTCCCACCCTTTCTTTTTTAGTCAGTCTCGGTTTTACATTGGCAGGGTCTGTACTGTTTGCATTCCTTAGAAAAAGTCAAAAGACCGCGCCAATGGAAGCACTTATCGGCATTACATATGCAGGTGCAATCGCAGTTTCGCTTCTTGTATTAGAAAAGTCTGCGACAGGTACAGAACATATCAAAGAGATGCTGGTGGGGACTATTCTCACCGTTTCCTGGCATGATACTATTCTAATGGCACTTCTTGTTTTTGTCATAGGTATCATTCACTTTTTCATAAGAAAAAAACTTTTCCTTATTTCTGAAAACCCCGAAAAGGCAGGTAAACAGGGGTTGAAAATCTGGTGGTGGGATATTGTTTTCTATGCAACATTTGGTGTTATTGTTACCTATTCCGTAAAGATTGCGGGTGTCCTGTTAGTATTTTCACTTTTGATAATACCCGCGATTTCTGCAATGATCAGTGTTGCCAACAGATCCAGGCGGGTTATTTTCGGATGGATATTTGGTCTCACAGGATGCATCGCAGGACTTGAAGTATCAATGCGGTTTGACTCTGCTGCAGGTCCTTCGATTATTACAACACTGCTGGTAATTATGCTTGCGGTTGCGGCATTACGTTTTTTTCAGGCGAAGCATTGTCAGGGGAAGTTAATCACTATGAAAGAGTAGTTACCATGCAACATTCAAAACGAAAATACGACCCAATCCTTGATTCCATTGCCGAAGGTGTTTTTACTGTAGATAATAAATGGAATATCACCTCGTTTAACCGCGCGGCCGAACAAATCACTGGTGTTTCTCGTGAAAGTGCTATCGGTAACAAATGCTGGGAGGTTTTCCATGCAGATATATGTGAACGCGATTGTCTTTTAAAGCGAACTATTAAAACAAAAAAGCCCAGTGTCAATAATATTGTTCGAATCCTTCAAAAATCAGGGGTTTCCACACCGATAAGCATTACAACTGCGATTCTAAAGGATGAAAATGACAAAATTATCGGTGGTGTTGAAACATTCCGCGACCTCAGTGAATTAGAAGAATTGCGCAAGGAGGTTAGCGGTAAATGCACCCATTATGACATGATAACCCGAAACCATCGTTTACTGGAAATTATCAACAATCTTCCGGCAATTGCCCAAAGTGAATCACCTGTTCTGGTGCTTGGGGAGAGCGGAACCGGAAAGGAGCTTCTGGCAAAGGCTATCCATAACCTGAGTTGTCGCAATAAAGGGCCTTTCGTAGCGGTCAATTGCGGAGCATTACCTGAAACACTACTTGAATCTGAACTTTTCGGATATAAAAAAGGAGCATTTACTGATGCAAGATCGGACAAGGCTGGACGTTTCGAGAGAGCAAAGGATGGCACACTGTTTCTTGATGAAATTGCCGACCTTCCAAAGGTAGTACAAGTTAAGCTTCTCAGGGTACTTCAGGAGCATACCTACGAACCACTCGGTGGAACCGAACCGGTAAAATCAAATGTCAGAATTATCGCAGCTACTAATCGTAACCTGAATGAGATGGTTGAATCGGGAGAGTTCCGTCAGGACCTCTTTTATCGGATTCATGTCATGCCACTCACACTCCCACCACTTCGCCATAGAGTAGACGACATACCACTACTGCTTGAACATTTCATTACTCATTTCAATACAGTTCAGCAGCGATCGATCGAGACTATTGCCCCCGATGCTATGTCTATTTTATTAAGCCATTCCTATCCGGGTAACATCCGCGAACTCGAAAATATCTTGCAACATGCATTTGTGTTATGTCAAAGTTCTGTTATTGAAAAAAAACATCTTCCACAATACATTTTCAAACCCTCAACCGTGATCCCCGCAGATCCAGGAGACGAATTTGAAATTATCGATAAAAAACGGATTATTTCCGCACTTGAGCGAAACCGATTCGTACGAATCAATGCAGCAAGAGAGCTTGGGATACATGTTGCTACGCTCTGGCGGAAGATGAAAAAGTATCAAATTAAAGGTTAAATATTTACAAAATATGGAGGAGGAACAATATGCCTTATAAAAATGGATGTCTTCTTTGTGGTTCGGAATTGGTCTATGCTGATAAGATCTCCGAAAAGGTTTGTCAGGTTTGTCATAAAACATTTACTACGCAAGTAGCCTGTATTCAGGATCATTACATTTGTGATAATTGTCATTCAATTCATCCATTGAATTATCTGGAATCGTATATCAGTAAATCCACTGAGACAAATCCCTTTCAAATGATGATAAATATCATGAAAAACGGGACCTTTGCCATGCATGGCACTGAGCATCATTACCTTATTCCTGCTGTTTTTTTGACAGCGATCAAAAACAGTGGGTACAAAGTCCCTGAAAACTATTGGCAAATGGTAGTTGAAAGGGGTAATGCGTTACCGGGAGGAACCTGTGGATATTGGGGTGCTTGTTCTGCTGCAATAGGTTCCGGAATAACAGTCAGTATTTTAAAAGAGTGTAATCCTATAAAAAGTTCGTTCTATGGAGAAATCCATCAGGTAACCGCGTCGTCCCTCGAATCAATTGCAACGATTGGAGGACCACGTTGCTGCAAGCGTAATTCGTTTTTAGTTGCGAAGTCACTTCATGCATCTTTATCCGGGAAATTTCAAATTGATCTTCCTGATCAGGAAGTAATCTGTACATTCATGAAATATAACAGAGAATGTCTTGGTGTATCCTGTCCATTTTTCCCTCAAAAAACAAAAGAGTGAAAATGGTCTTTCAGCATCGTTGAATGAATGATATTGCATTCCGAACTCAGAGTGAGCGATACTTGTGATATTTGCATAAAAAGACCGCAGATGCATGAGGCGGTCTTTTTCAGGTACTTGTAATAGATACTATTTACTTTTATTTCTTGATTATTGTGCTCACGATCTTTTCTTTATCTAATTTCTTTGTACAGAAAAACCAATCATAACATTTCATCTCTTCCTTGCTTTCCATACGTTCCTTTGCAACTCCACACGAACCGGCAGTAGGAACCATCACATCATCACCAGGCTGCCAGTCTGCCGAAGTAGCAATCTGGAATGCATCGGCGGCTTGCAGTGCAATAACCACCCGGTATAATTCATCAAAATTGTTTTTCTAACAAAAAAGAACGAAAAAAAATTGATGCGGCATTTGCATCAACGCAATGGTACATTGCAACCATTGCAATGTCGCAATGGTTGCACCACTCCCGAATAGCCAAAATTCATCGAAATAACCCAAATTTTGTATCGGCACGAAAATCGCATTAACCAGCACCATGATCGAAACAATTGCAATAACAATCTGGAACAATATCGTTTCGCCACTCTATGATGCGTCATGTTGTCTTGAGATAATCAGACCAGATGAGAATAACAAAATCATAAATGTACGAAACATGTCACTCTATGAAAAAGCGGATTGCTGTCGCAATGAAGGTGTTACCGTTGTAATATGTGGTGCCATTTCTACCATCGGGAAAGCAACACTTCAAGATAACTCCATCAAGGTTCTGTCCTGGATTCGCGGACCGGTAAAAGATATTCTAAGCGCCTACAATAAAAACGGGGTCATTCCAGAACAATATGCAATGCCGGGTTGCAAACAATCATCCTGCAGCAGACATTATCGTAATCGTGGTGGATGCTGCCGGGTATGATATTCACATGTGATATGTGATAAAACTATAATTTTGAATTAAAGAAGGAGCCAATGCAATGAAAATCGCTGTTACCGCTGAGAAACCACAGGCCGATAGTCCTGTTGATCCACGATTTGGCAGGGCAAAAACATTTCTTGTCTATGATGACGAAAAAAACAGTTGGGAAACTGTCAACAACACGCAAAACCATCTCGCGACACAGGGAGCAGGTATTCAGTCAGCAGCAAATGTTGTTAATGCCGGATGTCAGGTGCTGATCAGCGGGCATTGCGGACCAAAAGCATTTACAGCCCTCACGAAGTCTGGGGTATCAGTATATACTGCATCTGAAGGAACCGTTCAGGATGCGGTCGACGCATTTAAAAAGGGTACTTTAAAACGAATTGAAACGGCCGACGTTGATGGACACTGGTAAACATAAACTCGTAAAAAACTGTTCTTTAATTTAATTAGTAAACACAAGGAGAACTCATGAAAATTGCCTTACCAACAGCAGATAACAAACTTAGCATGCATTTCGGACATTGTGAAAAATTCGTCATTGTATCTGTAGACGAACAGACCAAAAGTATAACAGGTAAAGAAGAAGTAGTACCACCACCTCACGAACCAGGCGTACTACCCGAATGGCTCCATGAAAAAGGTGCATCAGTAATCATTGCGGGTGGAATGGGTATGCGTGCACAGCAAATCTTCCAACAGTATGGTATCCAGGTTGTTGTC
>JBNKZD010000252.1:0-75274 GCA_050301235.1 Chitinispirillaceae bacterium
GCACCGGACGCAGTGTTTTCGCCAGTGATAGCACGTTCTTGTATAAGACGACTATTCAAGCTGATGCTTCTGGATCAGTAGAAAACAGTGTCGATTATCTCGAAAACCCGATCTACAAGAGCACTATAAAAAATACCGGAACCGGTTCTGCCGAGTTCTCAACGGAAGATCAATTTAAATTATCACAATTTGGCTCACCGCTTACTCATACACAATCCGAAACAAACCTTTTTTCAATAAACCAGGGCAGTTCAACCATTTGCAAGGAAAAGTACGAGTACGATTCTACCGGAAATCTCTCCAGAATTATAATTCTTGGGAAGAATAACGAAACATTGTATTATGCCCAGGTAGCACCGACCGTTAGTGTAAAAAGGGTCGCACCAGTCAGAGCATTTAATTCACTCGCAATAAATGCAAGCCGTGGGGTTATAAAATTTCAATGTGTAATGGCTGCAGAAAAATTCGTCACAGCAGAACTGATCACTCCATCAGGAAGAAGAGTATCATATCTGGTGAATAAAAAACTTTCTCCGGGAAGTTACACATTTACAACTGGACATAAGGGTAACATGGCAAGTGGGACCTACATAGTGAAAGTATCCATGAATGGTGTAACAATACGTACCCAAAAAGCTATTATGCAGAAATAACGAGGTGATTATGATACGGAAACTATTTTTAATGATTGTTCTTTTGTCGGGATTGTTTGTTTCACTGATGGCACAGGATGCTGCGAATGCCATGCAGGTAATTCCTCCCAATCTTCTTCCGCAACTACTTGCGCTCAATGGGGATCTTCCAACGAAACAAAACCCCAAGTACCTTTCTCCAGCAGCAACCGTAGCATCCCCTGATGGGAAATATGTTTATGTGGCTGAGCAACAGATGAAACAGGTTGCACAATTTGATTGTGCAACAAATACTGTTATTAAAACTTTTTCTGTACCAAACGAACCGACAGGAGTTACCGTTTCTAAAGATGGTACAAAAATTTACGTAACCTGTGCCTCTGACCGCTGGCCATCCGGGATTGTCTGTATAATCAATGTAGCAAGCGGGAAGATAGAAAAACGTCTCGCAGCCGGCCATTATGCACGTTCTCCTGTTCTTTCAAAAGATGGAGGAACACTCTACACCTGCAACTGGCTCGGAAATGATCTTTCTGTAATCGACCTTTCCACGGGTGCCGAAAAACGTATAAAAATGGTTCGTGAGCCATATGCTGCAGCAATTACCCCCGATGGTGCAACACTTGTTGTTACCAATTCCCTTCCGGAACAGAAAGCTATTGACACCGTGGAGCTGACCGGTAAAGTATCACTTATTTCAACCGAAACAAATACTGTACGGGCTGTAATACCTGTTCGCCCAGTGGGAACACATTCATTGTTTGGCTGCTGCATCTCCAATGATGGAGCTTATGCATTTGTCACTCACCTCGTTGGACGATTTACACTTCCTGCAATTAAATTGGAAAGTGGTTGGGTTCATTCCAACAATTTAGCTATCATCGACATTAAAAATGGCAAACTTGTAAATGATGTTGAGCTCGACAACGCAACGGTAGGTTATGCCAACCCTTGGGGAGTTGCTCAAACTGCTGATAGTAAATACCTTTGTGTTGTTCATGCAGGTTCACGAAGTTTAACGGTAATTGATTATGCAAAGCTGCTTATCAAAGCTAACGGCAAAGCAGATCTTTCACACGCTCTTGATTCGATATACAACATCAAATATGTAAAATCATTGCAGATCAAGTCACCACAGTCTGTAACAATGATTGGAAATAAAGCATACATTACAGGTACGTATTCTGACTCAATGCAGATACTTACAATATCGTCTCTTTCATCTGTTGAGGGGTCAAAAGTTGCTCTTGGAGAATCAAAGCCTCTAAATGCAGAAAGACAGGGAGGATTTAACTTTTTTGACGGATACAACTGTTTTCAGCAATGGCAGTCCTGTTTCTCATGTCATCCATTCAGTCGCCCCGATGCGCTTAACTGGATGCTTTCAAGTGAAGTCAGCCGTCAACGGAATGTAAAGAGCATGCTTTACGCATGGTGGACACCGAAAACCGGTTGGTCAGGAAAAAGAGATCATGCTGGCGGAAAAGAAGGTTCGATTCGAAAGGGGATTGAGTTCGAATTGATGATCGATCCATCAGAAGAAATCGCTCTACCTCTCGACACGTTCCTGATGCGTATGAAACCAGTGAAGAGTCCTTTTCTGGTTAAGGGAAAGTTGAGTGCAAAAGCGGTTAATGGAAAAACAATCTTTGAAAGGATTGGTTGTACCGGGTGCCATCCAGCACAAACGCTTTATACTGATATGGAGATGCATAACGCCGGAGTACCCGATCCCGATGAGTCGACAGCCACCTGGGACACTCCGTCTTTAATTGAAGCATGGCGCACTGCCCCATACAGTCATTCAGGCAGATATGATAAAATTATTGACATAGTTGCCTTAAGGGCACATTCGCTCGGAGAGTATGAAAAACTATCTGAGCAGGAACGTGAGGATCTTGTTGAATTTGTTAACTCTCTTTAAGCTGACAATCAGGAGTATATAGGAATGCAGAAAAACATAATAGTCTTTACTGTCGCTTTATGTGCAACAATTACATCATCTATTGCACAGGAAAATGAAAAAACTACGTTCTCGTTCTGGTCGCGCATGACCCTTGGACAGGTTGTTTCTTCAACTCTTTTAGAATATGACTACTCGAATCCGAAGTTATCAATGTATGATATTTCATTTGAAAAAGAGTGGCTTGAAACTATTGATGCTGGAATTAAGGTTAAAAGGGAGTTTTCACCATCACTTAGTGGCAGACTAAATTGTGGTCTTAAGTTAAATGCCGCCATTGTAACCCCCAAGGGTATCACACCTGAATATTCAGTCAAGGGAAGAATGAGCCCTGTTCTTCTTGATGCCACATTGGAGTATTGTAATGCAGGTTTGTTAACAGACAACGATACCTTTATTACAGAGCTTGGATATTTCCCATTCAAATATAATTCTCAGTCAACGAACCTTGGTGAGTATCTATTTCGAAGTGGTACATATCCGGGATGGCTGGTTTCAGGGTTTGAAAAATCAATTGAGAGACCAAAAGTTGCGGGGGGGCATCTTTCCTATACTTTTGGTTCCCAGGTTAAATTGAAACAGGATCTTATTGTCAACACAGAGCTTGACGTTTACCCACTTCATGATATCAATTTTACCTACATTGCAACACCATCATTTGGTCATTTTGCAGAGCTGGGATTTGGTGTACAGCTTGCCAGACTAATCTCTTTAGATGCAAAAAAGACAACCATTGGACTGGAGCCGCAATACCAGGACGACAGTATTCCTAAATATGAATCCCGTATCGGGTATATCGACACTATCGCGAATGACACTATACTCTATACATTCCGTGGCGCTAAACTCATGGGACGTTTCAGCCTTGACTTTAAAGCACTTTTTGGAGATGTAAATGGTTTCTTAGGTTCAGAGGACCTGAAACTATATGGCGAGGCTGCACTTCTGGGGGTAAAAAACTATCCTGGATGGTATAGTAAACGGAAGGAGCGAATACCTGCAATGGCGGGTATTAACTGGCCTACTAACCAGCTGGTTTCCTACACGATAATTCCTGCAGTTATGGCGTATCTTCTCGAGCCGTTTGAATCAAAAAAAGCTTCAAGAGTTGCCAGCTATGGTACTGCAGGTCTTGTTACAGGTGTTGGTACATGGTTAATGGACAGATTCCTTCACACTAATTCAAGACTTGATATAATCTCCATTGAAGTTGAATATTATCCATCACCATACTCAAATGATCAGGATAATATATGGAAAGCGGGTTCTCCGGTACCATATGCTGCAGGATCAAGAGACATACCAAGATATGACAACTATTGGAATGATTCCCTTTCGCATGCAGATGATGGCATTAAATGGTCAATCTATATCTCAAAAAAGCTGGGCAACCATCTCCGTCTTAGTGCTCAGGCTGCTTGTGACCATTCGCAGAAAATATGGTATCTGCCAGGGGTTGGCACTTCGGTGAGATACAATGAAATTACTCCAAAACCCGAAAACTGGTATTTTATGTTGCGTTCATCTATTTATTTTTAATTTATGATCCGGATATAATTGCACGATGCATCTGATGCTGTAAAACATCAGATGCACCTATAAATAAAATAACTGGTTTTTTCTGTTGTGAATGATTATGTTATAATAGTAATTCAACAATATGCTGGTACTTCAAACTACTGATAAATTGATTTTCCTTTCGAATATTATACACTTTATGTGACTGCAGTGGTCGCACTCTAAAAATTGGGTTAAGGAAACTTGTCCTTCAAACCGGGAGAACTATATGGTAATTGGTCTGGTACACACAACACGATGTCGAATCATCATGATTGCGCTTTTAACTATGATTTCAACTATTGCTGCAACAACAAATAATCATAATGCAGAATTCTGGCAGGATGAGTATGCTGTAATCTCGAAACAGATCAGTGAGCGACACTCTTCACTTGCTAAAGCTGCAGCTCAGGATGATCAGCATGTACTGGATCGAAACTCACTCATCTGGGACAGTGATCGTGATCCTGTTGATGTAGTTCTGCGCAGGACAGAATCGATGCTTTCTGAGTTTTCTAAAAGTGGGGGAAAAACCGATTGGAGCCTTTTTGCACGAAGGCTTGAAGAGCTCAAAAAATCTCAGGCAATGCGTACATCAACCCTGAATAAGACTGCAGTAACAATTCCCGAAAGTGACTTGTACATCGCAGCACAAACGCTTAACAGTGATATCATGATGGCAAGCCCCGGCCTTGATTTTACCGACCTCATTTTTATTGAACGCGGCATTCTTGTCCCCGGCAGTGAAATTGATGGAGACCACATGTGTGATCAGTACTATGGCCATAATGCCCGCACTGGTGGTGGCATGTTCATTCTTAAAAATTTCGCAACCTCTCCTCAGAAAGTAAATATCATGAATGGCCTTACTGTCCCCAGTGGAACAAACAGAGGTAAACAGATGTCTTCCGGTACATTCCTTTCACCGGACCTGTCATATGATGGAAAGACAATTGTATTTGCATGGTCTTCAGGTGGTAAGGAAAAGTGGCGACCTGAAAACCGGTTTAATATATTCAGTGTCAATGTAGACGGTACCAATCTCAAGAGAATTACTGATGGTGATTTTGATGATATTCATCCCTGCTGGCTGCCATCAGGAAGAATCGTATTTATCAGTACACGGCGGACCGGTTATGGGAGATGTCATGGGCGATCGGTACCCACATACACGCTCTATTCAATGAAACCGGACGGGAGTGATATCATTTGTATATCATACCATGAAACTAATGAATGGCACCCTTCAGTTGACAATAATGGCGGACTGATTTTCACCCGGTGGGATTATATTGATCGCGATTTCAGCGCGGCTCATCATTTATGGCTCTGTAACCCCGATGGTACCAACCCGCGCTCCTGGGGTGGAAACTACTCGTATCCTTTGAACACTCTTGGTTCAGGTACATTTAAAGATGAGCGGAGTGCCAGACCATGGGCAGAATATAATGGAAGAGCTATCCCGAATTCCTCAAAGATTATTGCAACTGCTGGTCCTCACCACGGTCAGGCTTTCGGTTCGTTAGTGCTCATCGATTATGATATCCCGGATGATAACCGGATGGCACAAATTACACGACTTACTCCGGAAGCACCGTTTCCTGAAGGTTCGACTCAGTGGCGTGCCGGGTATGTTTACGGAACAGCATGGCCCCTTTCTGAGAGCTCCTATTTATGCAATTACAACAACACTCTTATCATATTGAATAAATCCGGGAGCAAGCAGGAACTTTACAAGACAACTTCAGACCCCGTTCTCAGACCTATTTATCCTATCCCCTTGCGTGCCCGGACAAAACCTCCGGCACTTGCAGTTAAAACATTTCAGGGTGAAAGGTGGTCACCGGATGCTCCAAAAGCAACATTGAGTGTGCTTAATGTAAATATTACCGATTCGTATGGTAAGCTTCCGACAGGTGTCTCGATAAAAAGTATGCGTATCATTCAGGTACTGGCAAAGTGTACTCCGCTGGCTGATAATCCAAGAATCGGTTATGGCTCACAGGATAATGCACGCATGGTACTAGGAACGGTGCCGGTCGAATCTGATGGTAGTGTTTACTGTGAAGCACCTGTCGGGAAACCAATTTACTTTCAATTACTGGATGATAAAGGTATGGCAGTTCAGTCGATGCGCAGTGTCACGTTTGTTCATCCGGGAGAGCAATTGACATGTACCGGGTGTCACGAAAGCAAGTGGGAAGCTACCCCGGCAATTACTCCAATAGCAACACAACGGGCTCCATCAAAAATTGCCCCTGAAGTTGGCGGAGTGGAGCCAGTGAATTTTTATCGTCTGGTGAAACCTATTTTTGATCAGAAATGTCAGGGTTGCCATGCCCAGGCTGGAAAAGGTCCAAGAGACATGAGTTACAGGGCACTTGAACCTTATGCTTTTTATTACATGGGCGGTGGTGACAACTGGATTGTAAACCATGGCGGTTCAAGAAACACTCCTGGAAAATTTGGCTCCGGATATGCACGCATGGGCAAAGCCATGCTTTCAGACACTCACAAAAAAGCCCGGGCTGATGGAAAGTTTACCGAAGAGGATATGAGAAGAGTGACACTGTGGTTAGATTGCAACTCAGACGAACTTGGTACCTATTATGATGTTGATCTCCAGAAAGCAGGTAAACTTGTCTGGCCACGTCTTGATGTAGATCCTTTTGATCCGCTGGGATTGGATTATACTGCAGCAGCCATGGATGAAAAAGGACTCTGGGTAAAAGTTGATGATGGAAACAGCAGTATATCGTATGGTACAGGATGGAATTCAGGTTCAAATACACCAGGGTACAATAGGACTAATCACAACTCAAGTAATTCCGGTTCTATTGCCACATTTACTTTCACCGGAGTTGGTGCCCGTTTCTATGGATACAAACGCAATGACCTTGGTATAGTGAAGATAGCCATCGATGGTCAGGAGAAAGCGACTGTGGATTGTTACAGTGCCGATGCAGTCTATGATCAACTCCTGTATCAGACTGTTAGCCTTGAGAAAGGTGAACATAAAGTACAGATCTCTCTGTCCGGGACAAAAAACAGTGCCAGCCGTGGAACGGGAGCCGTCATTGATGCATTTTCCTACTGCAAACCTGATCCTTCAGTACACATCGTAACAGTTGCAAATGTGTCCCGTTATCCGGTGATGGTAAGTGCTCTTGGGCGCCAAATCGCACTGCCAATATCATTTAAAGGCAAACCATTCACAATCAGCATCCTGGACCTTGGCGGTCGTGTGATTCAACGGATTGCTGTAGATGAGCATGCTTCGATGTCACCACAGGGTAAAATCAGCCGGGGTGCATATCTCCTGAGATGTCAGATGGCAAATCAATCTGTAACATTCAAAGCAGTAAAGGTACGGTAAACGGCTCAATTATGACAAAAGACAATCTGGCTTATAAGACATGTCGAAATTTACAGTCATCTTGTAGCAATGTCCTCTTTTTGAAAAAATACTTTTGGGAATTGTCAATAGTAATGATTTTATCTATAGCTTCAAACAGTTTTTCACTTACCAATGTTAACCTGTCCGGTAAGGTGACCCGACAGGGTACCGGCGCATTGGATGTAGTGGTTACATTGCTTGCAGCCGGAATCTCAGATACAACCGATACCGCTGGCAGCTACAAATTATTTCGCCAGGGAACTTCAATTGGCAACAATCAGCACATTCAATCCAGGCAGACTGGTGAAACCACCTGCAAAACGGTTCTTTGTGCAAATGGTACAATTCCCTTGAAAGTTAAGAATGGCGTTACTCAACTTTACAACATGCAGGGAAAAATTATTTGTCAGTCCAGAACATCGCTGGGAAACAAGCGCCCATCTCTTCCGGATGGGATCTATTTCTACAATAACGCAAATAGATCTGTAAGTACATTCCGTGACGCTTCAGTTTCTATTGCAGCTGACACCTTGAGTTTATCTTATCAGGGAACTTTTATTAAAAAAATTCCGGTTGAAAAACTTGATGGATCTTTCAATATAGCACTCGATGCAGACTTACCTGCCAGAAAGCATTCAGTACTGGTTTCCAGTTACTCAAACAACAAAGCTTACATCCTTTCAGCAGATAATAAAGTTGAATGGGAGTATGCGATGCCTGGCTCTGTTCAGGACGCCTGGGTATTGCCTAATGGTAATATTCTTCTCTGTGGTGGATCTGATGTGCGGGAGGTGACACGTTCGAAAGAGGTGGTATGGAAATATTCTGCAGGCGCCGGTGAAATTCATAATTGTCAGCCATTACCTGGAGATGTCGTACTTTTTGGAGAAAATAGCTCTGGAAAACTATATGAGATAAATCGGGTAAAAAAAACAATAGTTCGTACGATTCAGACTTCATTTAAAGGCGATAATCACACCCGTTTCAGGATGGTACGAAAGACAAAAGACAGTACTTATATGGTAGCAGCCCGGGGAGAAAATAACCTCTATGAACTTAATCATGAAGGTAAAATTCTCAGGACTATATACTGTGATAGTCTTAAAAAGAAGTATGGAATAGTATGGGATGCACTGCATAGTGCCCTAAAACTTGACAATGGCAACATTCTGATAGGTGGCGGATATAATTCGGTTTTTATCGAAGTCGACAAAAATGATAACATCGTCTGGAAACTTTCTGCATCAGACATCCCGGAGATCGGTTTTAATTTTGCAGCAGCCGGACAACTACTCCCTTCCGGTACCTTTATTTTTGGAGCCTATACAAGTACCTATAAATTGATTGAGATCACCCGATCCAAAAAAGTTGTCTGGAAACTGAAAAATTCTTTAATTGGGGATCCTACACATGTTTATGTTATGGATTGCTGGGGAAACAGTTCTCAAGGATGCACACCTGCAGCCCCAGAGTCTCTGGTGAGATAATTTCAATTAGTTTCAACTTTTTGAAGCTTCTGGGGGTTTATCTATAGGTGAATCGACCAAAAGGAGCTAAGACCATCTTTCAATCCCACATAGGAGGGACGTATTTTCCGCGCCTGCTTACCGCAGTTTTTAGGTTGAAGCGTTGAATTACAAAAAGTATATTTACATAAAGAATGAGGTATATTACGTAAGTCCTTATCATATTTCGATAAATGAACACTATCTCTGGGTACAGCCATAAGTTTCGATGTCGATTGTGTGCTGTTTTTCCACCCTCAATATCAATGATACACTCTTTTTTTTCCGATCATTTAACTCGAAATAAAAAAAGTAGTATTTTTCAACCTCATTTTTAATCTAAAAGTTCCTCAAAAAATAGAACAATTGTAGCAAAATTCGAAACAAATGATTAGATTCATTATTATAAAGGGAACAGAAACTTTCTCCTCTTACATCAGGATTTTAAAGCAAATGGAGTTTCAAAATGATTAAGCGAATAACCGGAAAATGGGTATATTTTGTTTTACTTTCACTGCTCATGTATACGGTTTGCACCGAATATCCCAATCCATTTCAGGATCAGTCATTATCCAAAGCTGCAATAGGTAACAAAACATTCCAGAATGGTGATACGGTGCTGATTTTTTCCAGTGAAACCATTTCTGTAGTGACCTACCTTAGAGAACATATCAAAGAAGTAGCAGTCCGTATCGATAATAACCGGTTTTGGAAATCACCGGACGGAGTTTTTTCGGATACCGTTTTTCATGAAGAGGATCTCACTGCTGAGCCGATCATAATTCCAATATCATTTTATAGAACCGGCTGGAATAAAATTGAAATTACAACAACGTTTAAAAATGATGAAACCAAAACTGAAACAGATTCTCTTTATGCGCGATCGCCCCTTTCACAACAGTCGATCACTGCCATGCCTGGTGATTCTATCCATTTAAAGACTGAGCCAGTCAAAGACGATGATGTGTATTATGTATGGAATTTCCCTAATAACACTTTTATTAAAGATAATGTGCCACAAGCTGATTTTGTATTGAAAAACTCATTCTCAAGCCTGGTCGGAGAGTTATATGTCATCGATCGCAACAATTATTGTTCACCATCAGTAATTTTTAATACCATAACGGGTTCCGCTATAAAACTGAATATAAAATCGGTGAATGAATTTATGCACGGAGATACTATTTACACAGGAGAACCAAATTTAACACTTCAAATATTAGTCACTGGCAACTTCAAAAGTGCTTCAGTAAATGACTTGGCCTTTGATAGCAGACAGGAGAGTCCCAACGGAATTCAATTATCAAAGACATTCAACAACCTTGATACATTATCAGGTCTGATGAAAGCTATTGTCAAAGCAGAGGATAAGAACAATGAATCCATCGAGAAAACATTCTATATAAAATACGATGCAAGTCAAACCAACCTGCCGGAAATTTCGATATCTGTTCCCTCCAGTCGCGACACATTGTTTGTCAAGGATTCATTACTCAGCATGAAGGGCAAAGTAAAAGAGCATGCACAGTATGAAAAGTTATATATTAAATTTTCCCAGAATGGTTTTGCAAAAGGTTATTACCAGCTCCTTGCCGGGAACGATGAATGGACATACAAACTCAATCTTATCCCCGGATGGAATAAAATCAGGTTAGATTTGTCAAAAGATTCTACCAGTAGCAGTAGTGTAATAGTTTCAAAAGAAATTCAGGTAAAATATGACTCTACTATGCTTGATATCCAGGCACCCAGAATAAAAGATTTTAAGGTGAATGGTGACGCAGTAGCGGGAGATAAAAGTTTTACCTCTAATATTCAGCCAGCTATACTTACGATGGTTGTTTCAGATAATAATTCTATCAAATCAGTGATGGTAAATAATGACAGTGCACGAGTGCAACAGGACGGGCTAACCTATTCAGTTTCTATCACACCGGAGCATAAAATCGGTGGAACACAATATATTATTACAGCCACTGATGTTGCTGATAATGTAACAACAGATACCGTTACGGGTTTGTTCAACCGTTCCCCTCGAATAGATTCCATCACCATACCAACAAGTATGAAAATTGATTCCACATACTACTTTATTGTTAAAGCCTCTGATGCTGATACCGTCGATAAACTTGTCAAAACCATCAATGTCGTGAGCCCAGGCAGGGACACCTCAATTACACTTGCAAGTGATACTGCAATCTGGAAGCCCACAGTCGCCGATACGGGAAAAATCAGCATTTACATACGTGTAACAGATGATTTTATTGTTAATTATGATGATACAACAGTGGTATCAACCGTATACCAGAAATCCGATAAACCACTTAAAGTATCCTGGCTTACAACTGCTGATAATTTTCCAGACTCAATTATTGTTGGACAGGGAGCACTGAAACAGCTTTTAAAAGTTAACCCCAATACAGGTATGGAACCATTCACCTACACTGTATTCATACACAATCCCCGAAAACTCATTTATGAAGACAGTGATCCACAGTTTTCATGGTCACCAACTCGCGGTGATGCCGGTGTGCGTACTCTGCGTTTTATTGTAAGTGATAAAAACGGAGATTCTGACACCCTCGTTGTTCTGATGACAATAATCGCTCATCCATCAGCTGTTGTCTATTTCACAGACCAGACGATGAGTATTAATGAAAACAGTACTAACGCTGCAGCAGTTGTCCGTTTAAGCGTTCCCATTGCTGATTCAGTCAAAATACCTTACACTATCAAATTCGATAAAGCGACTGCAGAGGATCTCAATATGATTCCGTCGGGAATTGTCTGGTTTGCGCCTGGGGATACAACTGTCCGCCTGCCTATAAACATTGTCAATGATAACAGTGTCGAAGGCGATGAGAATTTTACAATTGAACTATCAGATCTACCCACATTATCAGATAAAGACTCTATCGCAATCAACAAAAGTAATTCAACTGTAGAGGTTACCATCCGTGATGATGATCAGCGAACTGTCAAATACAGCTTTTTTGGTTCTGCTGCAAGTGGTTCAGAAGCAGTGAATGCTGATACTATAAGAGTAGTTTTAGATACGATACTGGACAGAGATCTGGAATTAACATATTATTTTGACAAAGAAAACTCATCCGGGAATGACAGCGACTTTACATTTGCAAGCACGGTTCAGACATTAAAATTTAAAGCAGGTGTTAAAGAAGCCTCATTTGTAATTCAAATTACCAATGATACCAAGGTAGAAAAAGATGAAGTACTGGTTTTTAAACTGCAAAGTACTGATCCGGCAGCAATTCCTGGAACGTACACAACCTTTGAATACACTATTGTAGATGATGACGCTGTAGATAAGGTTGGTGTTATGCTGAAGCCAGATTATCCTCTTTCGTTACCGGAGGGAGCTATTCCTCCAAATGTTGGTATCGTTTTGACCTCTGCACTTAAGAATGACCTTACTGTTACAATCAGAGCAAAGGAAACTTCTACCGCACGTGCCGGTATCGATTATACTATAACCTCCAATTTTCTTGTCGTTAAAGCTGGTCAAACAAATCAGTCAATAGGTTTAAAAATTATCAAAGACAATTTTCCGGAACCCCCGAAAACCGTTGAATTTGAAATTATTGCTATTTCAGATACAGTAAATGCTGAAATAAGTACCAAGAAAACATTGAAAGTTATAATTAATGATAATTAAACCGAGTACAGCTCTCTGTCTCAGCTTTTTTTACCTTGATTCCAAGATTACAGCATGAATTCAAAATGCGATGCTGCGATCTGGAATTAAGGCTAATAAATCTCCGTCTACTCGCCGATCATTTCGATTTTGACCAACTATATAAAGCATTTTCCCCGATTTATCTATATATTGATTAAATAGCAGGGTACAAAATAAACAAAGGGGAAATATGTTTATCAGAAGCAGTGTTTTTTTAAAAACTTCATTTTTACTGATCCTTATACCATCCCTGGCCTATGCACTAAGCAGTAACTTCAAGATCCCGAACCACTCACTCAAAAAACAGTCTGTACCATTAACGTCTTCAAATACACTGACTATCCGGTACGATTCCAAAAGAAATACTCCAATATTCATATCTGGAAAAATCACTGATGATCAACCTGCTTCATCATCACTGAAGAAAGCTGATTTTTCTGCTGCCCAGGAAAAGCGTTGCCATGAATTCCTTTCTCAGATCAGTCGCGTATTAAAAATCAGTAATTCTGAGGAAGAGTTAATTTTAAATAAAAATGAAGAAGATACGAGCAGCTATACGGTTACCCATTATAAAATCCACCAGAAATATCGAGGCATTAGAGTTCTGGGTGCTGAAGCCACTGTTCATCTGCATAGTGATCACGCCGAATTTGTTGGACGTACGATTGCAACACCAAAAGTTTCTCCAACACCAACGCTGAGTAAGGAACAGGCAATCGCTCTTGCAACAGCAGATCTTAAAAAAGATGACATTGTTTTGACGGAGTTCACCCCCGAAGAGAAAGCATTTCTTGATTATGATAAGCCTGATTGTGAACTGATTATCGCTCCATCTCTTGAGACCGGCTCTGCGGATTGTCTTGCGTACCAGGTTTTAATCCGACCCGATATGATCGCCTGGTGGGAATATCTCATTGATGCAAAAACAGGTGAAATCAAGCTAAAATATAACCGTACCTGTAATGCTGGTGATGCAACAGCCAACGTTCGTGATCTCCTGGGTACACAACGCTTTATACACACCTATCAAACAGATAAATTTTATATGATCGATGCATCACGTCCAATGTTTAATGCATCGCAATCCCAGATCCCTAATAAGCTTACCGGTGCGATTGTCACTTACGACTACCTGAACAGATACCCTGCAACGTCTTCGTTTAACCTGATCACCTCTACTAATAATACCTGGGATGCTAAAGCAGTTTCAGCTCAGTATAATGCTTCTGTGGCATATGAATATTACCGAACCACACATGGAAGAAACTCTATCAATGGAAAAGGGGGGTCCGTACTGTCATTTATCAATGTAGCTGAACAAAATGGTGCTTCAATGGATAATGCATACTGGAATGGTCGAGGTATGTATTATGGTAATGGTTCCAGAGTGTTTAACTCTCTTGCCGCAGGATTGGACGTAGCAGGGCACGAATTAACTCACGGGGTTGTTGAAGCAACTGCCGCGCTTCGGTATGTCGGACAATCAGGAGCACTCAACGAATCGTTTGCCGATATTTTTGGTTGTATGATCGAAAGACAGAACTGGAAAATGGGAGAAACGGTTGTAAAACCAGGAGTTTACCCATCAAACGCAATGAGAGACCTGTCCAACCCCCATAATGGAACAACCAGAGGGAAACAGGGATGGCAGCCGCAAAATATGCAGGAATACCAGAATTTGCCAAACACAAATGCAGGTGATAATGGTGGCGTTCATGTTAATAACAGCATCCCCAATTATGCCTATTACCTTTTTGCAACAGCTGTAGGAAAAGAAAAGGCCGAGAAAGTTTTTTACAAAACACTCACTTCCTATTTAAGTGCGTCATCACAATTCGCCGACTTACGTATTGGAACCCGCCTTGCATGTGAAGAGCTCTACGGCAAGGAATCTGCCGAATGTAAATCATTAGCAACAGCATTTGACAGCGTCGGCATTTTTGATAACACTCAACCATTTGACCACGCAGAAGATATACCAGTCAACCCCGGAAAAGAGTATGTCCTCCTTACCGCTGCTCCTCCTGCAAGTGATGGAACCACACTGTACATTGCCGACAGTGCATTTGGATCCCTGAAAGGTATCTCAAAACGTAAGTTGGAATTTCGCCCATCAGTATCAGATGATGGAAAAACGGTACTCTTTGTCAGTAGCGATAAAAAGATAATAGCTCTTACCTTAAACGGGACAAACGCGACAGAGAAAGTTATCGACTCGGTACACACCTGGTCGCGTTGTGCAATTTCGAGAGATGGACAGCAGTATGCTGCAGTACGTGAAGTTAATGATACCTCAATATATATTGGAAAAATGCGTGGTGGATCTTTACAACGATTTAGTCTGAACGGACCTGCTAACAGCTCACAGGGAGTAAGTGGAGCAGTCATGTCAACTGCGCTGGAGTGGAATTTTAAAGGTGATGATGTTATTTTCGATGTTTATAACTCCTTGTCGGGCCCAAACGGCACAAGACTGACAAATTATGATATCGGTTTCTTAAGAGGATGGGATCCGGATTCCAATTCCTTTGGTGATGGAGATGTAAGTAAACTTTTCAATAACCTGGCAGAAGGTATCAGTGTCGGAAATCCAACTTTTTCCAAAAATTCTCCCAATATCATAGCTTATGAAAATATAGATGATTATACCGGATCGGTTTCAGTAATTACCATGAACATGGAAAACAGAAAAACGGTCACCATTGCTAATGTTGCATTTCCTGGATATCCGAGTTATTCAAAACGTGATGATAAAATAGCCTACTCTACAATCAATGGCACCGACACAGTCGTAAGCATTGTCAAAGTCAAAAGTGATAAACAGACAGTTGACGGGAGTTCATCCATTGCCATTCGCAAGATGAAATGGGCAGTCTACTTTGCCATGGGCAGCAGGCAGATGACACCTGTATATCAGAAAACTCCTTCTGTTGCTTCTGGTGCATCAAAGCTGGGTATTACGGTTCTCTCCAGTAAAAGTGATATCCGGACGATGATCTCCGGAGCTTTAAATTTGCCGGTTCGAATCTGTATATCCCGGGCTGATGGAAGAGTTGTACACAGTGAGAGAATATTTTCAGAAGCAGAAAAAGTGCCTTATTACTGGAGTGGTGTTACAAAAAAAGGAAACAAGGTAAGTCCAGGCGTTTATTTTATGCGAATAGAGACTTCACGACAGGCAGCTGTGACAAGGATTCCTTATTTCAATTAAAACCCTGACCTTGCATTAGCGAAGCGAGTGGTAATTGCAATACATTTACAATTACCTGTTACGGGTATTCACTTAACAGGTGTGAAAACACTCAGCGATTCGCATATCGCCTCATCCCACATTCGTCCCGCTTTTTAGCGGGATCAGTGCAACGCCTCCGTCCCTTTCTCCATTAGAAAAATGGAGAGGGAGAAGAAGAATATATCGAAGTTTCTTGCTCCCTATCTCCACAAATGGAGAGAGGGGGAGATTGCGGATTCTGCGTTGTTTGAGTTGTTTGTTAAAAATGCTGTTAACACCAACCAACTGCAAAGCCAAGATACAGAAATTATTTAGCAATATTGATAGTTTTTGAAATAACCTTGTTACTAGTTTTTAACTCAACCATGTAATTCCCTGATGAAAAAATATTGGTTGGTATTTTAAATTCGTGATTTCCTGAAGACTGCAAAGTTGTAATTACTGAAACAATGCTTTTACCCTGAAGATTAAATATAGTCAAAGAAACCTGTTGATTTTCAGGTAAATAATACTGGATATATCCGGAAGAGTAACTCAATTGCTGTGATACGGAACTGAGTTCCGGTTGTTTTACAACAGCAACTGCATCATTAACACCTTTAATCATTCCGTCAACAATTGCGGGATACAGCCAGGTAGCAGTGCTTCTCTTTAAAAGTGCAAAACCACCATTCCCGTCATAACCGTTGTCCCAGTACACAGGCAACATACCCCTTTTTCTCACTGCATTTGCATAGTATTGCGCATGTACAGCCCTTGCATCATTATTTTTCTTATCGATAGCTCCCCACTCCCCCACTACTACCGGGATACCTTTTTTTACAAACTTGTTTGCAATCCGGTCAAGCTCATCATCACACTCTTTTCTGTCCGTTGCAGAACCCCATGTTGACGTAGCTCCGGCACCGGTATTCATTGTGAAATTATAGGGCCAGTAGGTATGTTGGGAGACAATAATCCTTGTATCATTATCTGGTATAACCAGTGCATCCTGTGCTACTGCCATTGGTGTAGCTGCGTGAGTTGGAATCATGATATGTCGCAGAGCATTGTTGCCACCAGTTCCACGTATTGTGTTCACAGCCATTAAATTATACTCATTCAGTATTTTTCGTGCTTCATCGGTACCCCCGGACCATTCATATTGTGTTCCATACAATCGGGGCTCATTCAGTGTTTCAAAAACCAGGTAATCACTGTAATCTTTAAACCGTTCCGCAATTTGAGTCCAGACTTTAATAAGTTTTTCGGTGACACTGTTCTTTGATCCGGAGGTGAGTGTTACCCATTCATCATGGTGGGTATTCAAAATGACATACATATCATCAGATAAAGCCCATTTAACGACTTCCTCAACTCTGTCCATCCATGCTTTATCAATAGTATAAGCGGGTGCTCCGCCGATATGGTCTCTCCAGGTTACGGGAATTCTGATTGTTTTAAACCCTTTGGCACTGACTGCATCGATCATTGCTTTTGTCGTTTTTGGATTCCCCCAGCATGTTTCAGTGTTTAAACCAGTTACTCCATTAGCACAGGCATCCAGAGTATTTCCAAGGTTCCAGCCAACTTTCATATCCTGTACGATCTGCATTGAAGTCATATTCCGCATGGTTCCTGCAGCGTTGCCTTCGCTGTAAAATGTTGCAAGACTCAAAATTGGAATGAAAATCCTGCACAGATTCTTTCGTGAGGTTCGAATCATTTACCCTCCTAATATTTTTTAAAATTGAACTTTTATAATATTTCTATTTACTTCAGTTGCCATTTAAATCTCACATTTGGAGACTAATTGAGCTGATTTGAATCCATTGAGTCACTTAAAGATCCGCAAAATAGAGAAAATGTGTGTGTTTTAAGCAGATAAGGCAATTATCCCGATTAAGTAAGATAAGCATTTTTAAGGTAAAATGCACCCAATTTTTCAGCAACTATTTGTAACAATATTGTTCTTCAATCAGAACAGGTGATTTCATTATTCCAAAAATATTAACGAACTATTGAGTTTTTGCTATTGGTAAGGTTAGCAAGCACCTTAACCACCATAGTTGTACCAGCAATGATAATAATAACAATTTCAAAAAAATAACCTATCATGTTAAACGCAATGACATCTTCCATAGTTATCGAAAACACGGAGAGCAGGTAATAAAACCCGCCTTCTCTGAGTCCGATCCCCATTATACTAACCGGAATCATAATCAGAAATGAATTAATTGGAAGTACACCTATGACATACAGAAGATCCACTCTAAGATGAAGTGCATGTAATAAAAAATAGGTGCATGATTGAATACAAACATTTAAAAGTAAACCAATTGTTATTACCAGCAGCGATCTCCTCCATTTAAAAAACACCAGCATTGGAATTCTTGTAAGTGGATGTGAAGACAATAACAGTAGTTTACCTGATAGCATATTTCGAAAAAAAACCGGGCTAAAAAAGTAACTGATTGTTATTATAACTGCGAATACACATCCGGTAAAAGCCATAGTTACAAAAAAATGCTGAAGAGATACTGGAAGCCTATTATAGGTAATTGGTAATAACAGAAGCATCAATAATATGATTGAAATTAACGAAAGAACCCTGTCAACCAGTATTACACTTCCAATATTGTAAATACTATTTTTTGATGAGCGCAGCGATAAAATTATACTCAAATCAGCTCCAAGAGTTCCTGGTGCAAAATATCCAAAGACTTTTCCATTAAGAATCGCAAGCAGAGTTCTGTAAAAAGGTACACTACTAATATATCCAAGACATACCTTTAACTTAATTGCAGCAATTACAATTGTTAAAAATCCAAAAGAAAAAGCCGGAATGATAAAACGTACATCTGCACTTTTAATTTTGATCCATACAGTATGAAAATCGAAATAAATAATAGCCAGAATAAGTATCACCAAACCGGCAAGGCACTGAAATATCCAGATCCCTTTTTTATTTATTTTCATGACTACCTAATGTGCAGATGTTAATCAACTCTTTTTCTCGAAGATAAGAAAGTGATTTGCACCATTTCTCAAATAATTCCAATGAACACCCAACCCAGTCTTCAGGGTGTAAAAAGAAGTTAAAATTCTTCCCAATACATTCATTTATATTTTTTATCCGCTTTTTAATATTTAACGGCCCCAAAAACATCGATGTTCCATAGAATGTGAATGAACCGAAATCAACAGTGACCGGAAGATAGTATTGCCCGATGTATCCCCGGAAAAACCTGAATCCATATTGTAAAGACTCTTCAATATGGGATACTGCATTATATGGATATACAAGTGTCTGGAGAGGGATCCTGAATTGTTTGCGAATAGTATCAGCCAATGAAAGGTCTCTTAAAATTGTCTGGTCACTTGCATGAAGGTAATTAAAATGACCAAAAGAGTGATAGGCAATTTCAGCTGAATTATCCTTCTTGAGCATCTCTACAAATTCGGGCATGTACCAGTCGGGGTTTTCCGTTGCAGCAGTTTTGGGATCATATGTAAACCAGTCGCCATACCAATCGTTTTCGACGAATCCGTGATCACCTTCGCAGTTATCAAGAAACAGATGTCCACATATTGCCCAGGTTACCGGAAGTGAGTACTTTCTAAACAATGAATATAGCGCAACTGCAGTACCAGATGAATTCCATTGAGATTGACGTTTTTTAAATAACTGTGGTGATGCATGAGAGAGGCCAACACCACCTTCAAGATCAATAGAAATTGTAACCCTTTTCTCATGACGGTCCTGTTGAATGTAACGGTTTTTTGAGGTGATTATTACAGGTGAAGAGATATCAATATCAGACGCCTTAGAATTGTAATCAAAAAGCGCACACCCATTTTTTCTCATGGTTATTGCCCCAACGCTGGCACCTCGATTAACTTGAAACCATGCAGGTTCATAAAGAGATATGTGACCCGTTATCATGACTTCAGGTGCACATATGGAACCCAGAAGTCTGGCAGTCAATATTTTAAATGGGGTGATAGCCAGTATAAGATTATATACATTTATTACAGGTCGAAATCTATTCAGAAATAGTTTAATAGCAACTAAGATGGCTCTCATTTTTTCAGAATCCTTCGTACTATTTGAAATATCGATGGATGTTTGAAGACAAATTTACGAAAAGTATTTTCAATCTGAAACTGTAACCTCAAGAGATGATTAGCAGTATATTGAATTGTATATACAGGTTGTGGTATAGCACCAAATTTTTTCTTGAATTCAAATGTAGGTGATCCACAAGTATCAGGACCAAGATTAACATATAGTATTTTATTTTCAATTGCTTTCTGGTATAAGCTGAAGAAAAGTAGTGTGCCAGCCTGAAGATGCCGGTGTGCATAATCAATAACCGTAAAATAGTTAAAAATTTCATTTTTTGTAGTGAAATAAAGAACCGATCCAACAGCAGATCGATCCTGGAATGCAGTAAGCATTCCAGCGTGATTACTGCATTTATTCAGTAAACTCTCAAACCATTTAAAGGGCAACTCGTTACCTGCGTGATTTCTTCGAACCATATCGCGATAAAATGTATAGAAATTACTGCAGTCAATCTCATCTTTTACTGATAATTTATTGTTTAATGCTTTATTATAGTTTTTTCGAACTGTACCATGTAGTTTGAGATAGGAACTTATATCGTTGAATGCAGATATATCTGTAAACATTTGTAGATAATTGATGCATACCGACCTTTCGAGATGTATACCTGAAAGACGAGTGGTAATTGTAATTAAAGACAACGAGAATGTGATTTCAGAGAATGAAATAAATTCCTTTAGATTATTTTTAACAAAACAACCGCATGAATTGGCTCGTTTTCTTTTGTAATCAACTAACAGGGGAAATATGTCAACAAGCTTATCGTCATCGTACATTCCAAGAAGCTGTAGCTCAAGCATATTGAATGCAGCATCATTTAAGAGCCAATCAGAGTAACAGCTGTAACTTCCATTATGCTTTTCTACCACAGTGTCCCACAGTATCATATCAGTAACATACCTTATATCCATATTACCTGATCAACCTTTGTACTATCCCGACAGGATTAGAAATACATTGACTTACAAAAAATCTGACCAGCTTGACATCCCTGCGCAAAAGTAACGAAAGAGTATGGAAAAGGCTGGCATCACTAACACGCTTTGAAATATCCCGATACGTATTGACAATTTTATCAAACGTGAAATGTTCATATTTCCAATCAGGCTTTTCAACAAACCTATTGTCAATAAACATGTAGTCGTAAACATTTTTGTATATCCATAAAACATGGCGGAGAGAGACATCGTTCAGTAAACCGGAACTTTTCAATATAGCATGATATTCGGTTCCCTGATATGGTATTACAATCCCAAGACCCGCGCTGTCTGGTTGTATTTCATTTATTACAAATTCTGACGTTTTCCGGACAGTTTCCGGAGTATCACCAAGTAATCCAATCAGAAAGTATGCCCTGGTTAAAATGTGGTAATTCTTAAACAAACGCGCCGCATTTTTGATCTGGCTGAGTGTAATCTCCTTTTTATTCAAGTCCAGAATCTCCTGCACCCCACTTTCAACCCCAAATCCGACCTGCAGACATCCAGCTCTGCTCATCAAGGATACAATTTCTTCATCAATATTGCTGACCCGAACATTTGCTTCCCATACAATATCAAGTTTTTCTTCAATAATACTCTTAAGAAGTGTTTTTACGAAATCCTTTTTTGTTGTTAATTCATTGTCGATTACACGAATAAATCTTTTCCCGCATTCTCGGAGTTTTTTAAGTTCCTTTATACACTGTTCTACTGATTTTGAATGCCATCCCCCATCAATCCGGTTTCCAAAGTGACAAAATGAGCAATGAAAATTGCACCCTTCACTCAGCATTATTTGCTGATGATTGTATTTTCTCGTATTTACGATATCAACTGCCGGTGGTGGATATACAGATACCGGTGTACGACAACGATTACCGGTAAAAGCGATCGTTTTATGCTTTCTCAGAAATACCCCGGAAACTGAATCCGGATTTGAAGGTTTTGAAAGAACTTCACATAATTCAAAACTTGCGGCTATCCAGTCATTGTAAACAAATGAATCCCCACAGGCAATAATTGAAGCCAGCTCTTCGATAAAAGGTTCATTACACCAAAGAATCGAAAAAAATGGTGCCTTTTTTTTTAATTGTGCAATTAACCGCTCTGTTTGTGGTGCAGCAAGACAGTTCAGTGTTGTAATTAGAATGTCTGGAGTATTTTGTGTAATAAAATGCTCAAGCATTAGTTCCGGATTACGATATAATGAACCATCAAAAAAAAGTACCTCAAATCCACGATTCCTGAAATAAGAAGCGCCTGTTAAAAGGGCATAGGGCATCACCCTGTCACCAAGTGATGAATAGTTTGATGTTCCATTCTCCTCTGTAACAAGATTGAACGGCGGATTAAGAAAAAGAACTTTCATCACTTCCCCTCAACCGCATCTATGTATTGTTGCAAAACTATATCTTCTGTAAATTCCTGTCTATAGGTTTTAAAACCATTTTCGGCGAGCATACTGCACAATTCATGATCATTTTTCAACATAAAAACAGCTTCACGTATTGATTTCTCATCACCAGGAGATACCAGAATCCCATTCTTTCGATCTTCTATAATGTCTATTGCTCCTGATGTTCGCGTTGTAATAATCGGAAGGCGAAACGCCATGGCTTCAATCATACTCATGCTGACCCCTTCTTTAAGAGAGCTTTGCAAAAAACAATCTGCAGCATACATATACCCGGCGATCTCTTTTTTTGACACTGTACCATGAAAATATACATCAGAATCGTTTCTTTTACTCAATTGCTCTAATTCGATACGATTTGGCCCATCACCAAAAAGGTGAATTGTAACACCCTCAATGCCCGAAATTGCTTTGATTGCATAGCTGAAACCTTTTGTTTCTACACCTCGTTCATGCACCATTCTCCCGATACAGACAATATGAAATCTACCATCATCCATATTTTTGAAATAGCGAAGTTCATCCCTGTTACCGGACAGCTCTTCCGGAACATAAATATTTCGAGCTATGCGTGGCCTTGACCGTGGAACAAGCAACTTGACCTGTGTTGCATAGTCATTGTTCGTAACAAGTACCACCTTATTGATAGTATAGGCAATTTTTGCAAGCAATAAAAACCTGTTAGCGTATTCAACACCACCGTGTGTATGAACCAGTGAGATACGTTTTCTACACAAAAGGCCTGCAAGACCTGAAAGTATGCCACCTTCCCATGCAGTTTGCCCTAATACATAATCGGGCCGAAGGCGAAAATGCAGCAATATCAACCCGTAAAACAGGAAATAACTATAAAAAAGATATACTAACACGCCATACTTTTCAAGAAATCTCCCTCCTATACGGTAAATACTGATACCTTCAATAACTTCGCATGGCAGATGATTCTTGCTGGAGCGAGGAGTAAGTACTGAAACGTTATAACCTCGATGTACCATTGCTAATGCGAGACTGTATGTCGAATTACCTACTCCGGCAGATTCGGGATAAAAGCGATCGACAATAATACACCAGTGTGCTTTCACTGCAAAATCTCCTTAACAGTTTGCTGTGCCTGCAACATCGAAGCTTCCATATCAGAATACTCCCAGCTCCCGTACCTCCCTATTGAAAATATTTCATTTTCATTCAGCCATTCATGGACACTGTATCGTGAATGCTTCCAATTGTTATCGTATGTTACATATGCATAGGGAATATCAAGAATACAGCGTTCCAGTATCTCGTCAGGAGAGGAGAGAATACCGATCTCCAGCAGTTGCTTAATGGTCTTGTTATAGAGCGCTTGTTTATCTGGCATTGAATCCCGATAAGCAATTTCCACATATAGTGATGTTGTGCCTGGCAGGCAATTTTCAGGCGCAAATGAAGAATAAAATCCGATTCTATAAAACACATACTTTTTCTCGGGAAAATACACCCAGGATATGTTGGGTAGTTGCATCCCTCTTATTGCAAGGTTTATGTTTAAAACCCCTGAACACTGTAAGAAGTCATTTTTGGTACTGATTTCCTGTGGAACTCCGCGACTCTTTTGAATCAGCTCTTTAAGAGGCATTGTAGAGATCAGTTTTTTATAATTGATCCGATCACCGTTTCTCAACGTAATCGATTTACTTCCTGGATCGATCTGAACGATTTCATTTGACAGAGAGATATTATCTTGAATGGTTATAGCCAAAGTCTTGATTAATTCTTCAATACCTCCGGCAGCAGGGTAATTAAAATGTGCATTATATCCGGAAGTTTCTGTTGAAGGTGAAAATGCACCCGTTAACAGCTGTCGCAAGTCGGTTAACGGGACATATTCTTTCATCCATTCGGTAGTCAATTGGTAAGGATCACATGCCCAGAGTTTTTCATTATACGGTAACATGAAATGTTCAGCTATACCTTTACCCAATGTGGATGTAACCCATGCACCAAAAGAGGAATCGTTTTTGCCTGACTTCTTCACATAATGTGCATATACAAATGATTCGATGCATTCGATTATAACATTGTGAGGAAGTCCGAATAAGTTACACTGGAAGGGGTAATTTGTAAAAACATCGCACGAATAAATCTTACTTTTTCTTGTATGGGTAGCAAAATTCCCCTTCAGAAGCTCACCTGCCAGCTCTTTCATGTCGGGTGAATCGAAATGCAGAAGGTGACCACAATAGTCAAACAGGAAATTTCCCTGTTGTTCGGTTCTGCACAACCCTCCAGGTTTTTCTTCCTTTTCAAGTACAATAAAATCATTAAAGGAAAATCTTTTTAGAAAATAGCCAGTGGATAAGCCTGTTAACCCTGCTCCAATTATGACAATATCGTATTTTGTATCCATAAACTATTACCGTATACCTGGAATTTACTATTCTATTGAATTACTTCCCTTTTTAAACACAAACTGGTTGCATCCGGTTGGAACATCAGCCTGAACGATTTTTGTACAGGTAAAATTATGCCTTTCAACAATTGACAAAACCTCATTTATTGATGCATATTCGTAAGGATACCCCCCTATCCAATCGACAACATCGAAGAAGAAATCCATACCTCTCTTTTGATTGAAAGGGTTTTTTCCGGTAACCAGAAATTTTGCAATTGCAATCACCGGAAACAATTTGACTGTAAGTATTATCCTGAGAATTCGGGGAGAATAGCAATACCCTTTTTTAATAATACGCCAGAGTGGACTTGACCAGTGTTTGTTATAGATTGCAAGAATCAGGTATCCACCCGACGTAGTGAGATCACACGCTGTCTTTATCGCTTTTGTCATATTACCGGTATGATGAAGCACGCCCCAGGAGTGGACGATATCAAATTTTTCTGGTTTATGGTGCAACAGTTGTGAAATGGTAACTTCATCTAAAATTGAACCCATTACAACCGATGAAGGGACCTTCATGGAAAGGGTTTTTGCAGTAATTTCAAGCGACTCTGCGCACCTTGGATTTATATCACAACCAGTAACTCTCGCCCCCTGTTCAGCTGCAATCAGCAATGACAATCCCTGACCGAATCCTATATCAAGAAACGTTTTGTTTTCAAGATTAATTCCTGAAAGTAATTCAATAAAATCATACCGGGCAGATATAAACCGATCTTTTGAGATCTTTTTTTTAGAAAATGCAAGCCAGTTCTTACCAAAATTAAATTGTTCCATACTGCTCATTTCTCACTTATCAGAACAGATTGAAATTCAGTTGTTACGCTTTCCCATGAGTATTGTTTACAGCTCATTTCTCTGCCACGCATTCCCAATGTGACACACAACTCACTTTTATTGAGCAATGAACGCATTATACTGCATAGGCCAGTATAATTATCTGCAGGAAACAGAAAACCGTTTTGTCCATCGATTACAAGATCATTGTTTCCCGCACAATCACTTGCAATAACCGGAAGCCCACAAGCCATAGCTTCAAGCACCACATTCGGTAACCCTTCATTAAGAGATGGGTTTACAAGACAGTCTGATTCACGATACAATGACCTGATAAACTCTTTTGTTTGCCATCCAGCCCATTGTATCTTTCGATCACACCCATATTTGCATGCAAATAATTTGAGTTGATTCAGATCGGGACCGTCTCCGGCAATTATCAGCTGTATTTCCGGATAATCGAGCACACATTCTGAAAACGCCCTGATAAGAACACTGATATTTTTTTGAGCACATAACCTTCCGACAAATAGAAATGTGAATCGTTTTATTTTGTCATAATTTTTTTCTTTTCCCGGAGAAAAATACTCTGTATCAACACCATTGGGAATAACATCAATAGTAAATCCTGGATCAGCTTTTTCGGCTATTCTTTTCAACCCGTTTGAATTAGCGAGAATCATCAGACTTTTTTTGTAGATCATTCTTCGTAATGGCTTAAGAAGCTTGTGATAGAGTTGCATTTTTTGCTCGGAACCCGGAACATCACCTCCCCGAAGCATAACTACATATGGTATACTCCAAAATAGCCTTCCAAGCAATCCAATCGGGCCACAGGGGATGCTGAAAAAAGTTATGATAATATCAGGGTTGGATTTATTAATTACCTTAGAAAGATTAAATGTTGCCGAAATCATGAAAAATAACATCTGTAAAATTGAAGATTTTTCTTTACGAGTACGTAATGCTGCAATCCGTTGTACGGTAACCTTGTTATCTATTGAACTACCGCGCTTATCTTTATAAGCTGAAGTAAGTACCGTCGTTTGTATGTTTCGTGATGCAAATCCGGCAGCAAAGTGGTACGTCGCGGTTGCAGCGCCTCCTCCGACCGGCGGATATTCGTAATTAACAAAAAGTACAGATTTCATCACACAGTGCCTTTACTGATTAAATGATCGAGTACCCACATATTCCACAAAAATCCGCGATTATCGCAAGCCCCGTTCCGATGCATCGAAATTTGCTTATTGATAAACATCTTATTTAGAAACGGATCACAGGATGTAGTATCAAGAGTCAAATCATCAGTTTTAAACCATTTTCCAATCGGTACACCAAATCCTTTTTTACTTCTATGAAGAATTTCTGATGGAATAAGCGGCTCAAGCGCTTTTTTCAAAATATACTTTGTTGTGCCATTTCGGAATTTGTAGTTCCATGGAATCCGGCGTACAAAATTTACAAGATCAATATCGAGGTATGGTGCGCGAACTTCGAGCGAATTCATCATGCTGGCACGGTCAACCTTAGTCAGAATATCATTCTGCAAATAAAGTCTGGTATAGTATTCAAGAGTTTTATCAACAAGATTTTTCTGTTTACAGCCATCCCAGCATTCAATTGCCTCACTATAGAGGTCATCAGCTGGTGTATATTCCAAAAAAAGATCATCTATCTCTTCAGGGGAAAGCGATGCCTGCCATACAGGATTCCAGAGTTTACTTTTATAACCAAGGCCGCGAAGGGTCCGTTTGATCCGAAAATCCATACTCATGTTAACATGAGATACCGGAAGATGACTCATGAGCATCCCGATAGCCTTATGCATCGGTCTGGGTACAATTTTTGAGTAAAGTTGAGCTGCTTTCAAGGCACAGAATGGATCGTACCCCGCAAAAAGCTCATCAGCACCATCACCACCAAGTGCGACGGTTACAAATTTACGGCTTTCATTACAGAGCAGCCATGTAGGAAGAAGAGAACTGTCTCCCATGGGTTCATCGAGATTTTTAATAATTTGTGAAAGCTGTTCCTTTGCAGTGTCAAGAGAGCATTTCTTGTGGTGGTGATCTGTTGAAAGTTTCTGAGATGCATAATTGGAATAGTATGATTCATCAAAACTAGGTTCATCAAAACCAATCGAAAATGTTCGGACCTGTTGCGGTGGTATATGTTGCGTTGCAAAATAAGCGATTGAAGTGGAATCGATTCCACCACTTAAAAAAACACCGAGTGGAACATCTGACATCAGCCTCCGTTGTACCGCCTTACTGATAAGACCACGAAGCTCTTCCGCCCAGAGATTTTCGGCGTTTCGGGGGATTGTTTCAAACGGATCAATATGAAATTCCCAGTAGTGTTTCAGCGAAAAAGTGCGGTCTGACAACGAATAAATACAATTGCAGCCAGCAGGTAGTTTATAAACTGATTCGTAAAGTGTTAATGGCGCCGGGATGTAATTATAGGCAAAGTACTTTTTAAGCGCACTTTTTGATACTCGAAAGTTAAAAAGTGAGTGTTTATGAAGAGAAGGGAGTTCTGATGAAAACATGAACGTGTTATTACAATGAGCATAATAGAGCGGTTTTTTTCCAAAACGGTCCCGGCTCAGAAACAGTTGTTTTCTCTGTTTATCGTATATCGCAAATGCCCACATGCCATTGAGACGTTCTACAACGCTTTCTCCCCACTGGCGGTAACCGTATAGAAGAACTTCGGTATCGGAATGATCACTGAGAAACGGGTGCCCTGCTTTTTCAAGTTCAGATCTTAATTCTTTGTAATTATAAATTTCTCCATTGAACGTTATACCGATATCCCCATCCCGGGTCCACATTGGCTGTGCACCGCCATCTATATCAATGATTGACAAACGTCGGTGACCGATATACATACCCTTTGATGAATCATGCCATAACCCTTCTGCATCAGGGCCACGATGAACAAGCGCATCGTTCATCCGTTTAAGGTCGTCAATTGTGCCGTTGCCGGCAAAGCCACAAATACCACACAAAGCAGTCTCACTCCAGGTTTCGGGTGTATGCAACCGAATACGACGCCCGGTGCTGCGATTCATAATAGGTCATCATTGTCATCTGGGCAATAAAACCCATTAAAATGGATAGCACACCGATAAGGAAAAAAAGTATTGTTACAAGCGGAAGAGGTGTTTCGATAAAGGATTTTCCACCATAATACTTATAATAGATCATTGTGGCAAAAGTAATAAAAGAAAGAAAAAAGCTGATCAACCCAAATGTTCCGAAAATATAAATCGGACGCTGGAAGTATGCCTGAAAGAACTGAATTACCATTAAATCAAGAATGACTTTGACAGTTCTTTCAAGTCCATATTTCGATTTACCATGAGTTCGTGCACGATGATTTACAGGAACTTCAGAGACCTTTGCTCCGGACTGTTTTGCGTATATCGGAATAAACCGGTGCATCTCTCCGTAAAGTCGTATATCTTTGATTATCTCTCGCCTGTATGCTTTAAGTGTGCAACCATAATCATGCAATTTTACACCGGTCATAAATTGTATAAATTTGTTGGCTATTTTGCTTGGAAGGGTACGGAACAGCGGATTATCTTTACGATACTTCCTCCATCCGGAAACAACATCAAAACCTTCATCAATTTTTTCTAAAAGTAGAGGGATATCTGCAGGGTCGTTCTGAAGATCAGCATCGATTGGGATAATTATTTCTCCGTTTGCACAATCGATTCCCGCCATCATAGCAGCAGTCTGACCAGAATTTTTTCTCAGGTGGATCACTTTAACTGATTTATCATTTTCAGCAAGCTGATCCAGGTATTCCCGGGTGCCATCAATTGACCCATCATTGATCACTATTATCTCAAAAATGTAGTGATGATCTTTCATCGATTCCCTGAGTTCGCCAATAAGCACCGGCAGTGACTGTATCTCATTGAAAGATGGAATGATAACTGAAATAAAAGGTGTTTTTATTGAATTGGACATAATCAGAATCTTCAGTTTTTGTATTTGATTGTATTATCAATGATTAAGATGTTCAATGATTAAAAAACCATACAATCAGCGACTCTGCTGCGGATTGTGACATCAATCCAGAGATAAATGTCCGGTAAATGGCAAAGCAGGAATTGACCTGTCCGGGAATTTTCCTGATAACAGCTAATTCATACACTTAAAGGTCATCGGTCCGTCACTGCTGACCCCTTTTTCATTCTTATGTGCTCAGGGAAATGTTCTTTTTGTATGTTGAGCGCAATCTACAAATGAGTTTTATATCAACTGGAAGATGAATAATGGTTTTGGAGACTGCAATTTATATATCAGCCGTACATTTAGTTTACAAATGGTACAGCACCTTCCGATAGCATCTTCCCATTTTCATGACAGTAGAAACTTTTGTGCTTTTTTTAATGTCATTTACCAACTTAAGCGGTATAATCATAATGGATTATTCGATTCAAAAAAGTTGTTTTGAGATACAGGATCTTCCCTTTTCGGAGGAACTGATTAATGTGGAAAGCCCCGAAAAAGGTGCTACTGAGTGTAATTGGGTTGTTGGCAGCGAATGTTGTTGTGTATGCATCCAAGGTTACGATTGATGCCGATGGGGGAGCGGATTATACATCTCTTGATGCAGTTTTAACTGCAATCCAGGCAAACAGTATAACACCCGATACAATCGAAATGGTTGGCTCTGATCTGGATAGCTATTCATGGTCAATCTATGTGGGTCGATGGGACATGACAAATCTGATGATCCGATCAACACAGACTTCACCTGATCTGTTTCCTATTATCACTCAATCTTCAGGGAATATCAGCTGGAGTTTTCTTCAAAACACAAATATTTACTTTGAAAATATAGTACTATCAAACGGAACCACTGGTGACCAGTCATTTGCGTGGACAAACGCCCAGGCAGGGAAAACCCTCAGTTTTAAAAAATGCATTATTAAAGATCACAGTACCGATTATTTCATGGAAATGGCTGGTAACTCTAATAATACGGCGATATTTGAAAATTGCCTTTTTGAGGGAAATGCAAAGATCTTTACCGTGTTTTACTGGGGCGGTTCACCAACCATAACGTTGACAAACTGCACATTCGACAACAATACCGAACTGTTTTCTGCTGATTTAGCACCCGAATGGGCAACTAATGTAACATTGAAAAACTGTATTTTCAGCAATAACACAACTACTTTTCCTGCTGGTGGAGTTTTAAAAAGTAAGGTAACCTATTCCTTAACATCTGAATCTACCACTGGCTATGGAACCGGTTGCATCTCCAATTCTGATCCAAATTATGCAAGCGCCAGCAGAAACAATCCTACCGACTGGATGATCCAATCAGCGTCTCCTGCTGCCAACATTGGTACATCCACAGGTGCACCTTCAACAGATATCAGTGGGAATAGTCGAAACAGTCCTGATGCAGGATGCTGGGAATTCCAAAACTCTCTTTTTGATTATTATTGGGATACATCCTCCACTACAGGATATCAGGTCAAAAGCGGAACCTGGGGTACCAGTAATTTCTGGAATCTGAGCCCCGGTACAGGTACACCATCTGCATGGCCAGGACCAGGTTATTCTGCCATTTTTGCCGGTACCGATGGCAATTATACGATTACAGTCAGCGGGACTCAATATGTTGACAGTATCAGTTTTGAAAATAGCGGCTACATTATCAGTAGTGGTACTTCTCTTGTCGTGTCAAAAAAACTCTCTGGGACAGTTTTTGGTTTCAGCCCCCCCTGGTCAGCTGGCTATGATTCCGCAAAAGCTTATGATGGTGACAGCACCACCTATACAGGTGATAATGCAGCCAGTGGAGGCTACACCGGTATCGATATTGGATCTGGCAATGCACAGCGTATTTCCTATATCCGCTATTATCCACGCAGTGGATATCTCAGCCGGATGAATGGCGGGAAATTTCAGGGCTCGAATGACTATTCATCCTGGACCGACCTGTATACCATTTCAAGTGATCCAACACTTGCCTGGCAACAGGTAACTGTCTCAAATACGACTGCATGGCGCTATCTTCGATACCTTGGTCCTGCAGGTGGTTATTGCAATGTGGCAGAGATTGAATTTTACGGTATGGGAAGTATCGGTGTTCTAACGGGGAAATACGACACAATCGCGACAATTCTGTCTGGAAATAGCGGCCTGAGAAAATATGACGCAGGCTTTCTAACATTAACCGGATCAAATACCTATGCCGGACCGACGGTGCTTTACGGGGGAACTCTGCAATCGACCATCCTTGCTGATGGAGGAACAAACAGTTCTATCGGTGCTTCATCTAACAGTGCAGCCAATCTGGTGATTGACGGGGGAACATTACGGTATATTGGGGGTACACAGAGCAGTGACAGATTGTTCACTTTGGGATCATCAGCCTATATCTATTCAAGTGGTAGCGGAATTTTAACTTTCACTAACACTGGTTCCATTGCTTTTACCGGTTCGGGAGCACGATCGTTAGAACTTGGGGGAGCGTATGCCGGCACCAACGTATTCGCTCCAGTGCTCGGTGATGGCAGCGGTGGAGCAACCGCATTAAATAAAACTTCTTCAAGCTGCACCTGGACACTCACTGGCAATAATACCTATACCGGTACAACCACGATTACCGCAGGTACGATACAGATCGGTAATGGAGGTACCACAGGTGCTATAGCTAATTCAAGCAATATTGTGAATAATGCGACGTTGACATTCAACAGATCTGACACTTATACCTATTCGGGAATTATCTCCGGTGCTGGAGAGATCATAAAGAATGGCGCTGGTACAGTTACATTGTCTGGTAATCTAACTCATTCCGGGATTACCACCGTTAATGCTGGCACACTCAGATTGACAGGAACACCTACCAGTAATACTCGTAAATTTGTGATAAATTCCGGTGGTACAATCAGCGTTATCGACCGGCTTAATCTCAGCCCGGTACCTGCCGGTACGACTGCAGATTGGATCACTCTTAATGGGGGAACTTTGAGCACTGGTATTGTTTCAGGGCAGACATATGGGAGTAGTCGTGGTTTTACTCTTGGTGCATCAGGTGGTACAGTCAATATACCCAATACTGATAATACAAACGTCGTAGAAATCCAGAGTGTGATTACCGGAAGCGGCGCTTTGGCTAAAACCGGTAACGGCGTGTTGTCATTGTCAGGAACGAATACCTTTACCGGAGGGATAACAGTAAGCGGCGGAGTCCTCAGAACTCAGAATACCGCTGCTCTGGGGAATAGTGCGAATACAATTACTGTAAATAATGGCGGCTGTATCGATGTTTATGGTACCAATTTTCAGGGGTATACAAACGACATCACTATCAACGGTCAGGTGAGCAGTGATACCGGAGCACTGGTGAATTTTAATGCAGGAACCTACCAGTTATATGCAATTCGTAAGATCGCACTGGGCAGCAACGCTTCGATCGGAAATAATGGCGGGGACAGGTTTGACATCGGGCGTGAAATTGTTGGAACATGTCTTACCGGTAATGGCTACACACTTACCAAAGTAGGAAATAATCTGATTGCGCTGCTTGGTGATGGCGCTAACGTTGGAGCGGTAGTGGTCAATGGGGGTACATTACGACTGGAGAACTCCAATGCAGTCGGGACAGCCGCAATTACTGTCAATAGCGGAAGCGAGCTTGATTCGTGGTGGAACACTACATTCACCAACAATCTGGTACTTAACGGAGGTACACTCGCTTCAGCAGAATCAAACTCCTATTCAGCAACCTGGTCCGGCGCAATTTCGGTAACAGCTGCAAGTACTCTGCTTAGTAGTGCAGATAATACTACAACGCTGAGTGGTGCTATTACAGGATCGGGAAGTTTGACTAAAACAGGTACGGAAGGTACCTTCATTATCAGTGGAAACAGCAATACGTATTCAGGCGGTACAACTATCAGTGGAAGTACCTTACGGATCACCAACACCTCCGGTTCAGCAACCGGAACCGGAAACGTTACCGTGTCAAGCGGCGGAATACTTGATGGAACCGGTATTATTAGTGGTTCAACAACTATCAGCGGTACGCTATCTCCAGGAATCAATGGTCCCGGCTGCCTGACATTTGGTAGTAATATTACATTTTCAAGTGGAGCTTCTTTCAATGTGCAGTTAGATGGAACTGCTGCAGGCAGTGGATATGATCAGGTTGTTATGAGTACCGGAATAGTGTCACTGGGCAGTGTAACACTTTCATTAACATTTGGGTATGCTCCAACAATAAATGATGCATATACGATTATCGACAATCAGGGATCTAATGCGGTATCGGGGACGTTCAGCGGTCTTGCACAGGGAGCAACCACTGTGGTAAGTTATAACGGCGTTCCGTATGATTGTCAGGTAAGCTATACCGGCGGCACTGGGAATGATGTGGTTATCACAGTAACCCGTATCAGTGCTGAAGATTATGCCAATGACTGGGGGTATTCACAGACAATACTGCTTAACACAACATCAACCGGAGCCAATGTATCTGTAAGCGTTCTTAATTTTCCAGTTTTAGTGCGATTAAACTCTGGTAATTTTGACGGTTTTGCAAATACACAGCCAGGCGGTAAAGATATCCGCTTTGCAAAGACCAATGGTGCAAAACTCAATTATGAGATCGAGCGCTGGAAAGATTATGACAATGATGCCGATACAGCAGAAATCTGGGTCAGGATTGACACTGTTTACGGTAACAACAAAACACAGACATTCCTGATGTATTGGGGAAAGAGTGATGCATCCGATAGTTCAAATGGATCGAAGGTGTTTGACACAGCAAATGGGTTTGTTGGTGTCTGGCACCTGGGGGAAACCGGTAACAGTAACGCTGACGGGTATGCTGGGGCGACATATAACGCCGCACATGCTCAAGGTACCAATCTTTCTTCAGGAAGTGAGTTGTCGGCTGTCATAGGAAGAGGTCAATCACTTGTAAATGGATCATCGCAGTATATGACGGTAAAAGCTGCAGCAGAACCAAAATTTGATATCACCGGTGCTATTACCATTTCTGCATGGATAAATGTAACGAGCTGGACTACAAACTTTCAGGCAATAATTACAAAAGGGGATGCTGCCTGGAGACTTCAGCGAAATGATGGCAACAGTTCGTTGAAATTTAACTGTAACGGACTTGCTACCAATGCAAGTATTATCGGGTCAACCGCTCTGAGTGCAGGAACCAACACCTGGTACTATGTAACAGGTGTTTACGATGGATCAAAGTTGTATATGTATCTGAATGGAAAAAGTGATGCTACCTCACTCGCTGCAACTGGATCAATCGCTGCAACTAATGACAATGTCATGATTGGTGAAAATGCTGGGGTTACAGGTCGCTATTTCAACGGCAGTATTGATGAAGTTCGTATCGAAAAAGACGGAAGAGATTCCAACTGGGTCAAGCTTTGCTATGAAAACCAGAAATCCAGCCAGACACTGGTCAACTTTGAGGATTATACGACTTGGGGATTTTCACGCAATATCACAATAAACACATCAGGAATTACCACTACAAATTGTGTCGGTTTTCCAATGCTGGTAAGATTGACATCGTCAACATTCGATTTTAACCAGGCTCGCGACAGTGGTCAGGATATTCGATTCTCAAAGTCAAATGGAGTCAGGTTACCTTATCAGATCGAGCGGTGGAACAAGGGCAGCAGCCTTGCAGAGATCTGGGTAAAAGTTGATACTGTTTATGGAAATAACAGTACTCAGTATATAAAAATGTACTGGGGGAAAAGCGGAGTTAGCAGTAAATCCCATGGTACTGATGTTTTTGATACGGCAAATGGATTTGTCGGTGTATGGCATATGAGTGATGCTTCGGGAAGTGCAAATGATCAAACTTCAAATGCATTAAACGGTACGGCAGCAGGAGGAATTACCTATTCGCAGACTGGAAATATCGGATTGGCAAACGGGTTTGATGGTGATGGTGATTATTTTAATCATGGTAATAATGCGAAATTACAAATGGATGCATTAGATAACATTACGATATCCGCATGGGTAAAACGATCAGGCGACAATGTCAATTTCACAGCAGAAGAAGGTATAGCAGGTAAATTTGAATGGTCTTCTGGTAATTACCGGGAATATTGTCTGTTTAACAATGCATCCACGGGTTTCAAGTTTTCTGTAAGTACTGATGGTACCTCAACAAATGAAACATCTCTTGCCTCAAGTATTATCCCGACAAATGGCACCTGGTACTATGTCACCGGCATGATGGATGCGACAAATATGTATATTTTTACTGATGGTGTACAACGGGATTCTGTCGCCAAAACAGTAATTTATGGTTCAACAAATGCGAACTTTCAGATTGGCTTAATGGACGATAATGGCGGCGCAAGACAATACTTTAATGGCACCATCGATGAAGTCCGTGTTGAAAAAACAAACCGTTCAGCGGACTGGATCCGCCTCTGCTACGAGACACAAAAATCCTCCCCGACAATAATTACAGCCGACAGTGCAGATGCATTCCGTCCGCTAGGTATCCGCCGGTATGGTACATCTTCAGCTCCGGATTCCATTTATGTGGGCACTACCCGATGGGCTTTAAGGTTTTCCAAAAATAAAGGCGGTGGCATCAAATTTCTTGCAGCTGACTCATCAAGCACGAATCAACTCGATGCGAATCTATTCTATCTCGCTTATAAAGGATCTACAAGCGATACCGGCACAGGAACTATTACTCTTTTAGACAGCAGTATCGTCTTTAGCCGTATCAGACAAACAAAAAGTGTTGAAGGACTCCCCTTCAATATTGATTACACAGTTTTGGGTTCAGGAAAGATGTATATACGGGTTAGTACCACTACGCAAAGTTCAATATCAGGAGGACTGGCATTTCGTATAGCCAACGATGCCACCGCATCATATCGCAATATTGCATTTGGCTCGACTGCAGCTATCTGTGATGGCGTTGCACACATAGATTCGTCCTCAGGAAAATATGATCTTGTTATGGCACCTTTTGATCATTGGAGTGATGCCAACCTTATTGAAAGCAACAGTAAATACACAGGATTATCAGGAACTTCATGGAATCCACCAGCGGGAAAACAGTATGCATGGGAGTTCATGGTTGATTTTGGGCACAAAGCTCTGACCGACAGTGCTCAGATTGCAAAATATATCATTGATTATCGCAACAGTGATACACTGGGATTTTATGCCGGAACTCCTCTTCTGGAACAGGCTTGGGAAGAGGATGAAAATGGTGAGTGGCAGTTTAATGAGGGAACCGGCAATACTTCAATAGATAAAACCGGCAGAGGCAATACAGCTACAATCAGCGGAACGCCATCATGGACAAGCGGAAAATGGTACAGTAACGCTGTTTATCTTGGCGGCTCCGACAGTGTGACGGTACCCCATAGTACTGATTTTAACGGAACAAATCAGCAGCATACGATCTCTGCCTGGATTAAACCAGACGCACTTCTAAGCAGTTCCGTTGCGATTCTCAAAAAGCTGTCTTCTTCAGGTGTAGGATACTCTTTTACCGGAGGTGCTTCAGGAACGCTGCGCTATAACATGTCAAATGGCGGATCAGTGGCCCAGCTGCAGAGCAGTCAGGTGCTTACACCTGGCAGCTGGTATCATGTTGCGGCAACCATGTATATACTTGCCCAGTTAGATTACCTCGCGTTATATATCAATGGCAAACTAGATACATTACTGCAGGTTGAGCTCGATTCATATTACGGCACCAGTAGTGATAATATAGTGATTGGTGAAAATTTCCAGGGCACCATTGATGATGTTCGTTATTACAATCAACTGCTCACTGAAGAGGAGATCCGCACTATTTATCTCAAAGGCTTTTCTCCCGAGAGAGGCATGTATAGTCTGCGGGCAAACAATGATAATACGATCCACACTATGATGCATGGTACAGTATACAACCGGTTTCTTCCAGTGATGCAGATATCAAACTACTGGGCAACATCGCTGCCGACCTACGTATATATCGATGGAGTTGGACTTACTTCTGGTACTGATTATTATGCAGCACTGGATGATAACCGTAATCAACTGACAATCGGATTCAACCGGACAATCAATATGGCATCGACCATTTTTATCGATAATGACCTCGCAACAGGCCAGAAAGAGAATGGCCCGACCAAAAAAATGTATTGGGGCATATCAGGTTCATCAAATGAGTATTTCTGGGTGAAAAATACTTCGGGGCGGTATTTAGGAGCACAATCTGCAAATGAGTTTTATATCAACTGGAAGATGAATAATGCAAGTACCAAAGATGGTGAAATATGGCAGATGAGAAGTTCGGTAACTAATCCGTATACATACATTGACACGTCTACAGGGACAAATCTTATTCCGGGGGATGATGGGTTTTACAATGGTTTTGGAGACTGCAATTTATATATCGGCAGCTCTGATGTCCGCACTACTGTGAATGTAATTAACAGCTTTACATACACTGTTGAAGAGAGTTCTTCAGTACGAGTTCGATTGCGTATTAATGAACGGCAGGTATCAAATACCCAATCGTACAATATCGTTTCCAGATGGACTATCTATCCTACCGGTCAATTGTTCAGGTATGACAGCATTTATAGCTTATCTGCATCACCAAGTCAGGTATACCGGGGGTGGTATTTTGATGATCAGACCTATGCATCATTCGACAGTAACAAAACAAAAAAACGTGTAATTACGATAAATTCTCAAACCTATCCTGATTTTACCAGCGCCTGGCTCTCATTTAAAAACTCAGTTTCCGGAAATCTGGCCTATCCATTTGATGCAGATACCATTTTTACTGACAAAGGTGCTTACCGTGCAGGCTTTGATTTTGGCCAGAATGCATCATCCCCTGCAAAATGGAGCAACGCTAACACATCGATACAAATGGTACAATACCTTGACTTCCACCATGCAGCAATGAATGCATCAAGTATGGACTCGATCGCCAATGGTGTACAATGTACCAGATTTTCAACACGGCGGGCACTTTCTATGATTACCGGAACTATAGATTCAACCTCAAGTGGGGATTTTAATGATGGGGTTCTGGCTGGTGGTGATAACAATGGTGACGGATTTAACGAGATGGAAGGCGCATATATAATCAATGCCTCCGATAATACCGTTGCTTTCAAACTCCCGGCACATGGGGATACCTGCCGGTTTTATCCGGCGTTCCGCATAAAAAATTATACTGCAGTTAACAAACCCAAATATGTTTTCCTTTTCAAGGGCCTTGCTGCGGGAGATACCGTTGCACTTCTGGAGGGATACCAGTATAACAGTTATGTCAATATAGCTACTAATGAATTACTCCTTCAGATCGACAGTATTTTCTGCGATTCGGTGGGAATTTACATTTCATCAGATAAAACACTTGCTGTCGAATTGTCACAATTCGAAGCCCGACCGGGAAACAGTTCAGACACTCTTATCTGGCGCACCGAAAGTGAACAGGGGAACCTCGGTTTCCAATTGTGGCGGCGAATACAACCACAATTTTACGACAGCATTTCAGAAGTTCTCAATAGAAGCACGATATCAGAATCACAGCAACATGACAGTGATGAAGTGATATCGTTATTCAAGAGAAAAGCAGTTAATGCTGCTGATACCGGATGGGTGTTAGTAAATAAAGAGCTTATTCCTGGTGCGGCATCGGGAAATTCGCAAGGTCCTCGTGATTACAGGTATATCGACCGTAATCTCTTTAATGGTATTTTATTTGAATACCGTCTCGTATCCATAGATGAAAAGCAGGATCAGGCAAGCCATGGTCCTGTTGCAGTGATGCCCAGAAAGATTGGTCCAGTGGCTTTCATGCTAGGCTCCAATTATCCCAATCCATTTGTCAGAGCAACAGTCATACGGTTTGCATTACCAATCGAAAGTAAGGTTTCCCTTAAAATTTTCACCTTGCAAGGACGACTGGTTCGTACACTTTTGAAACCAGATCAAAAATTTACAGCAGATTATCATCAGGTTGTATGGAATGGCAGAGATGATCATGGGCAGGTGTGTGCTGCCGGTCCTTTAATTTATATCCTTGAAGCTGGTAAGTATTCGAAAGCCAGGGTTATGTTGATGATCAGGTAATCACTGTAATAAAATCACTGAAGGATTAATTCAGAACCATTTTTTCCTTTTTTATGTATGTTAATTTATAATAATACAGGTATGTTATATAAAAAAACACTTAAATGGCACTTTGTTAATGTTTCCCTGCTGATAGTTTTCGCATTTTCACTTCTGATTCGAATCTCCATAATAATGCAACACCGGGTCCCCTCGGGTGATGAAGGTCCCTGGCTGCGGATGGCATCATGTATTGGAACTGAAAAATTCCTTGAAAGTAAGGTTATTGAACACGATCTGTATTTTCAGAAGAAAATCCCACACCCGGAGGATAATCGATCGCCACTTTATCCTTTTTTTATTAAAGCTGTTCAACTTATTGTAAAAGATTATTTTACAGCTGGTCAGATACTTAATTGCATTGTATGGATAGGTTTATTTATAGTTGCTGCTTTTTCACTGACAAACCATATCGGGAAGCTGGCTACACTTGTTATACTTCTTTACCTATCGCTCAGTCCACTGTTTTTCCTTTTTTCCGCACAAGTATATCCTGACCTTCTGATCGCGCTTGCATTTTTTGTTTTGCTGCTGTATGGAAAGAAATGGGTTAGAACAATCAAAGGTACGTTAGTTTTCGCACTCATTACCGGAGCACTGATATTAACGAAGAGCACCGGTATCTTTATTATCCCTGTTTTCCTGTATTATTTATATACCAATGGTAAAGAAACGCGATTTTTACATAAGCTTGGACTTTTTATGGCAGTTGTTGCTGTTATCCTTTTCCCCTGGATACTACGAAATTTAAAAGAGTTTGGCTCACCATTGTACCAGTTTTCTGAATACAACCTCTATGTAGACAATTTTAATTATCTTCTGAAAGTGGGTATCCAAAGGCCATCTTTTGCAGACTATGTTCACGAAAAAGGGATTTTATTTCTGCTATTTGTTCGTCCGGTAATGGGAATCCAAACATTACTGGTACACTTTCCTGAATTCGATGAACACCTTTCGCTTGCGGTACTCCCATTTGCATGTCTTGGATTGTTTCAACTGATCAAAAGAAAACGGGCAATAATTCCCATTGGTTTGTTTTTTATTCCGTACTTTCTTTTCATGGGGTATATTGCCTATGCGGTATGGGTTCATCGGTTTACAATGATACTATATATTTTTCTTTATGGGGCAGCAGGGTATGGAATCGCAGTACTGTATCAGTTGGTCGCTACACACTCGAAAAATAGATTGATTCCCGTTTTCCTGACTGCCACTGTGGCTTGTCTGCCATTGCTAACACTTGTTTATCCGCTGGAATATTATTTTTCTCAACGCGGAAGTGATGCTGCGTATGATAAAGAGATAAAAGTGGTTATCGAAAAAACAAAAAATCAGATTACTTCACGTGATGTTGTATTCAGCTCATTTGTATCTGATTATTGTTATATGCATGACTTTGCAGTTGTCGATAATTTGGGCTATGATTCCATTGGACAACTGACTGATTTACTGAACTATTATCAAGTCAGCTGGTTGATGCTTACCAGGGAGTCTGACAGTAAGCTTATATCTGATTTGCGCGGATCCGGGTATTTGGATGCATTTTCTGTTCTAATGAATACAGAAAATTTAGTTGTTTATAGAAAAAGCCAGTAAAGCGATTATTTTTCTGATGATAGTCGATCAAGCTACACTTTCCATTTACGATATTCCTGAAAATATATTTACCTGAAAATAACAACGGGAGATCATTTGCTCCACTGTAATAGTCAAAATAGTAAAGAGAACCCAGTGTTATGATATAAGCAGGATATCTGGTGTATCGATAACGCGAAAGACGCCATTTGGATTATAGTCAGTTAATATTTGTATACCATCAACAAACCAGTTACCGAGTATTTCAGGATACAAATCGTCATCATGTACCGGTGAATGGTTTGAGCAAGTTAGTAAAGCACAATATGCTGTAATTATAAGCCAGTTAGTATTCAGTGCCATTCCCTTCACCCAAACGCCTTCTCCAACTTCTTAAGCATCTTCTCTTCCTCTGCAGATATCTTATTCAGCCCGAGAAAACCACCGCTTGCTTCAGCTACTTCCCGGGCCTGTGAAAGAAGTGTTTTTTTAAGAGTCGCCGTCTCCTCTGTTGTCATCCGCTCGACAAGCCCCTGGAGGTAATGGATCCAGGCATCAAGCATTTGAGCAGCTGGTTTTTGTGTCAGCCATTCATTGATCAATATCTCAGGAATTTTATGTTCAGCTCCAAAATGCTCTGCCGATATTTTGAGTATCGCATTTTTCTCCTTTTCATCCAGTTTTCCATCAGCCCATGCAACCTCTATAATCGGGACCAGAGTGATTGCGGCTACGATTTCCGGTCTGATATCAAGTTCAACCAGTTTTTTTAAAATCGCTTCATTTTTAATCCCCGACACCATCCCAAGTGATGCCATATCCTCCTTCATCTTCTGCATCTTATGAAGTTGTTCGATCAGTTTCCTGTCGTTTTCAAGAAAAAAAGCGTCTTCAAGACGTCGTCCCTGTGCTCTTAATACATCAGAATCCATTTCACCAATCCTTATAGCGGTAATAGTGTATCCAAAAAAATGCACCCGCATATTCCTGCTGCGGATGCATTAAATATAACTTACCTAACCAATAAGAAACTATCTGAATCCTGCGCAACAATTGATCAGATTATCCCATCACGAGCCCTTAACTTTGCTATGGAAACATCGGTGAATCCTGCTCTCATCGCACTATCCATCAGTCCGATGATCGCTGCATATTTGACCTTTGGATCTGAAGACACAATAATCTGCCGCCCATTCGATAGCTGCATCGTTGTGAGTATTGTTTCAATTTCAGTAAACAGGTCCTTATTTGTTGAAGTTATAATGTAACGGTCTTCATCCTTGGCATTTGCCGGAACGACTCTGGTAAAAATGATGCTCTTCATTGCATGATTAGCCCCAATAATAGTAATTGAAGAATCTGAAATCGCCAGTACCGGGATTGGTGGTTTCCCGGTTCGTTGAGTTTCGACATTTCCCTTTTCTACACCTCTCTTTAAAGCATCAGCCTGAATTACTGATACTTTACAGAACTCTGCAGAGATCAAAAGTACTGGAATCAGTGCTACCATCAGACTCATAACAGGTCTGAGGCTGAAATCGATCGACAACGCTTCTGTTTTGGATCTCCTGTTCATACCCGCCTCCTGTGGTTAATAGAATGAATGGTGCATCCATTAAATCAAACGAGCGCTTGAATAAGAATGTTACACAAAAAAACTGTATCAAAAAGGTACAGGTGAAACATCCTGACGTTTCAGACAGAAACACTTGCCAGCTGAAATGCCTGGTGTCTATATAAACAATCCTGATTATTCTTTGTTCTCAATAGCCTGCAGCGCGATCATTCTTACTTTTCACAACTGGCACACATGTTGCAGTATATCAGTTGCGAATGAATAACGATAACAAACAAAATTAACAATAACAAGGAGGCTTTATGAACGCACTAATCAGATACGCAAACCCATTCACAGCATTGTCAAGCCATCTCGACGATCTGTTTGCAGACAACATCTTCGAGTCAATTGATCGCAAATTGACATCAGGTTCCTGGCCAAAAGTCGATATCAGCGAATCTGACAATGGCTATGTTATCAAAGCCGATCTTCCGGGAATGGACAAAAAGGACGTTACAATATCGGTAGAAAATGGTGTACTGACAATTACCGGTGAAAAAGCCGATGAGCACAAAAGAGAAAAAGGAAAGTACTACCATCTTGAAAGAAGCTATGGCAGGTTCTGTAGAACCTTCTCTCTGCCCGATGGCGTCGATCCGGAAAAAATCAGTGCCTCGATGAAAAACGGGGTTCTGGAGCTGGAGATTCTCAAAAGTGAAAAACAGAAACCAAAAAACATCGAAATCAAAGTAGACTAAAAATACAAAAGGCCGCAAAAGCGGCCTTTTGTATTTTAAAGAAATATCATATACCTCTCAATAAGACAACATTTAACTTCTGTTATTATCGGTGATTTCGAAGGTATTTCGAAATGAACAACTATCAACTCAGTCATCGCTGCCTATCGTAAACTATGCAGTTTTTTCCTCTTTCAAAACGCTGCAAAAGGTACCGCAGCTTCTTAGTATCATTAATGCCACTTCTACATCGAGGAGGTAGCGAAAGACCGACTGCTTTGAGCTGGTCTGTAGCGAGGGGGAGACTTCCCCCCTTAACATCTTTTAATCCTTAAAGTAACTCTGGTATTCAATTTGCCTTCCTTATTATTGTAATGCTTATCAGCATGAGCAACACTCATAACGCTGAATTCACAGTCTGTTATTGATCCTGATTTCAAGTTTTTAAGGGAGACACAGTTAATGTCAAAGAAATTGTATGTAGGAAATCTTTCATGGGGTACCACTGAAGATAATCTCAAGGATCTTTTCGCACATTTTGGAGATGTAGTTTCGGCATCAATAATTACCGACAGACAAACCGGCCGTTCACGCGGCTTTGGATTTGTCGAAATGGAGAATGGAGAATCCGCAATACATGAACTAAACGGCAAGGAGTTTCAGGGAAGGCACCTACGCGTAAGCGAAGCCACCGGAAGAAAGCCCCGCAGTGTAGGTGATTATGGCCACGCCGGCTACGGCGGCAGCGATGAAGGCACAGTAAATTGGTGATTAATTATTCCGCCCGGCCCGCACGGTACAGACGCCCGGCCGGGCGTCTGTACAGATAGGCCCTGGCATTATTTTACAATTTTTCGATCCCCAACCAATCCGTATCGATGCCCAATAGGGCGATTTCCCCATTCCAATCCGGATTTTACGTCATCAATTGTTCTTTTTGTTGCCTGAACAATTTCAGTTTCGATTCAACCTCACCAAGAAGGAATCGCAGCTCTGATGTCTTTTCCACTGCCTGCTGAATCTTCTGTTCTTCAGAGTTGAGATTGAGCATCGATGCCTTGATATCTTCCATGAGCAGATTAAGGCTTCTGATCCGGTTTTCAGCTTCTTTAATGATCTGTTTCTCTTTTGCCAGTTCTTTCATACGTTTTTCCACAGAGTCCATCATGCGTGTCATGTCCTCGACCTGATTACCGACTTTTTCAATCTCTTTCGCTTTACTATTAATCGTTTCGATATGGTTGGTAGCACTATCAATAAGGTCGGTAAGGCCATCGATCTTCTTTTGGGTGCTGTTGACAAGGTCCCTACCCTTATCAATCGATTCGATCCTTATTTCCATATCGGAAACAACCGTATCGACATTGACAATTCTTCCATCAATTGCCTCGATCTTGCTTGTCCTTCGGTTAATCTGTTCCATCTCTGCCTTGAGATTTTCAAGCAACTTCTGGACTTCACCTAGTTGACGTTCCGACATATCAATATCAGACCTGTGCTTTTCGATGGTTTTAATGGTCTGTGTAATATCTTCATATACACCATTGATTTTCTTTTCGTGGTCAAGAGCAGACTGCTGCATTGATGCAACATTGTTTTCAAAGCCATCAAGGTTCTGTCGAACTGACACAAGCAGTTCTTCAAGTTCCTTGCGCATCGAAACAATCTTGTTCTCTTCCTGGATCAGCACCAGTTTTTCTTCAGAGAGACGGATCATCATGCTCTTCGCTTCGAGGGACTGTACCGATATTGCTGAGAGTTGAGCCGAAACATCCTCGACAACTTTCTGTTCCTTATTAAGGCTCTGGATCTTCATGTTGATATCACCCAGCAGGTAATTGAGCTGATCGAGACGTTTCTCTGTCTTTTCGATCATACCTTTACGCTGAAGCTGAGCTGCAATCCGTTCGTCAATCTCGGTGACCATTTTGCCAAGATCCTCAATTTTGTGTTCAACTTCGGAGATGATACGTGCTTTCTCTTCTGTCTGTCGGATCCGTTCGCTTGTCGAATCAGATAGAAGTTTAAGTTGATCGATATTGGCCGCAACAGATTCAACTTCCTGCTCATGTCTTCCAATTTCGTCGATTTTTTCGTGAAGAACAGAGGAGCGTTGAAAGAACTGCTCCACGAGATCACCAACACGTTCAATCTCTTTCCGGTGGGAGTACAGCTGCTCTTCACGGGCGCTGGTATCATCAATCATAAGTTTGATATCATTGATCTTCGAATCGATCCCTTCAACCAGTTTTTCTTTTTCACTTACCAGTTCCACTCGTGAATCGATTTCGTTGAGTTGCAGTTCAAGTGCCTTGAGTCGCTGATTGATACTGTCAACCATCTGCCACTCCTGAGTGACTTCCTCGATCTTTACACGAATCTTTTCAGCGGCTTTTTCATATTCAAGAACCTGAGTTCTGGTATTTTCAATAAGCTGCTGATGTTTTGCCAGTGTATTAAGAACCGCTTCAGTATTTTTGGCCGTGGTCTGAATATCATGAATTTTCTCATTTACCTGATCGATATGTTTACTCTGTCTCTGGAATTCGACCAGTTTTGTATCATAATTATTATCAAGTAATCGAATATCTTCAATCTTATGGGTCATCTGATCCATAAGCTGTTCGAAACGACGGATCTCATTTATTGATGTCTGGCTCTGCTGAAGCATCTGATCGATTCGGGCAATATTTTTTTCTGTCTTTTCGAGGTTGCCGATTTTCATCTGAAGCTGCTTCAGCTTGCTGTCAATGTCCCAGGTGAGCGCATTCAGACGACCAGCGTCTTCATTTGCCTTTTCGACAACAAGCTTCTGATTTTCGAGTGATTTGATTTTAGACTTTACATATTCAGACAATGTATTGAGGCTGTCGATACGCTCTTTAACAACACGGAACCGCTCGACTTCCTGCTGGAGTTCCGAAATACTGAGACGCGCCGTTTCTGCATCAGAGACAGCACTGTTAATTTCTGTCTGGACTTTAGAAAATGAATCTGAATAATTAGTCAACTTTTTTTCAAGCTGATCAATATTCTCCAGAAGATTTTTCTGGCGTTCCTCAATCTCTCCTAATGCCTTGAAACCGTCTTTAAGGGTTGTACCGCCGCCAGAATCAAATTTCCGTAAAATAGTATCGACACGCCCTTCCAGATTGAGCAGGAACTCTTCACTGCCAGTTAACCGGTCGACAACAGCTTCAACCTTTTTAATACGATCCTCAAAACGTGAGGCTTTACTTATAAATGATTCGAGTCGCTCTGTTCCACCTTCAACTTCATTTACTCGGGTTTTGACCAGATCATATTCCCTGCGCAAATCGACAAGATCGGTTTTAACGATATCAATAGAATGACGATCATTCTGTACCTGGGAATGCTCTTTTTCAACTGATGCCAGCAATGAATGGAGATCCGCCTTTTCGGTGCGTGCATTTCTCAAAATATCCTGAATCTCTGTTAAATAGGTCTCCAGTGTTTCCGCAAGTTCCTGGGGATCCTTGTATTCCTTCTTTTTCAATGAAAACATCATAAAAGATTCTCCTCTTTCAAAATGCTGCTTCCCTGGTTATTTTCCACATTCCCTGCTCTTTTTCCAGATTTAATTGTTTATAGTTTTGAAATCGTACCTTTTCAGTCTGGTAAACCTGCGAAAATCTGAGCACTGCAGTGCTGTCTGTCGTATCAGAAACCGCCAGTTTACTACATGTTACATTAATTGTATCATAGAGTTGAAATGTTTTTATCTTTTTTTCTTTCCATCCATCCCAGTTCAACCCCTGAGCGTTAAAACGGGTCTGAAAATAGCAATTACTGTAACGATCGATATCTTTCGATTCCCAGGCATCCTGCCACTCGGTCATGAACCGGACAAACACAGTATCAATCATTTTCAAGCTGTTGAAGTACTCCTGCCTTCTAAGTGATATCTGCACAGTATCGATAAATTTTACAGGGTTATTCTGTAAACTGTCATTTATAATCAAAACGGGGGTTCCTTTTCCTGAACGAAGGAGCGTTGAAAGTTCTGAAAGGTCAGCATTGTTCATTTCTAGACACCCTTTTGTTTCAAAAGGAACAGTATCAATTTCGGTTCCGTGTATCCAGATCCCCGTCCCGGTTCTTCCTGCAGCAAGATCTGAAGCATTCGGATAATCAAGAACATACGCAAGTGGACCGTAGATAGATGATAACTGATACCGTTCTTTCCTTTCTATGATGATATAAAGCCCTTCAGGTGTACGCCTGTCGCCGGCAGTTACCTTCTGTCCCTGCTGCGCACCTATTGCCATAAAATAAGATCGAACAGTTTTCCAGTTTTTTTTATCTTTCTGTAAGAGAAACAACGTATGAAGCGCCTTGTTTGCAACGATAATCATATAATCAGAACTGTCATCAGAAACCGGATGTGCACCCGAATCAAACACATACAGTGATGGATCCACTGTTGGAACGGTCAAAACCGGTGGAGCTGAAACTATTGTATCATTTAAAACTGTACTGGTAGTATCCACTACAGACAGGGAGGATTGCTGCTGCGGGGTCAATGTGTCAGATTGATCACTCTTTACAGGAGTGACAATTTTACCCTTTTTATCTTTCTCCATGCCAATATTCATAATACTAGTTTTATCGATTCTGGTTTGATCATTCTTAACAACAATAGCCGTCTGAAGATTTTTTATGAAATCTGAATGCAGAACCACTATGGCACCATATGCAATTGCGCCTAATAATCCGATTCCAGCAATTAATAGTACCACAGTTGTTATCAATTTACGATACTGAATTTTTTTTGAACCACTGTTTGATGCGTACGCTTTGGAAATTTCGAAAGAGTTCTTTATTGTACGAACCTGAAATTGAAAACTTTTTAACTTAAAAAGTATCCACCTTTTAACAATCTCAATCATTCAATGGTTCCTTGTATCTCATGTAATCAAGATAAAATAGTACATCATTTTTTTATATGTAACTATATAATTTTTCGAAAGATCTGTAAAATTAACGACTGAACCGCTTAAATTCTTCTATCTAAGCCGGTAAAATAGCATCGACCGATTTTACGATTTTAAAAGGTCAGGTCTATCCGGTTGGTAATTATTACCCTGATACACCCAATTTTCTCAGGATTCGCAGATCGCCTCTCTCCCCGCCCCTCTCTCCACTCGTGGAGAAAGGGGGCAAATGCATTTTTCTTTTTCTTCCCCCTCTCCATTTTCTCATGGAGAGGGGGCTAGGGGGTGAGGCGATCTGCAAAAATCGCAGAGCATCGTCCTATAATTGCTTACTTATCAGCAGAAAAACTGTTTTTAATAATCGAAATGCATTCCATGATCATTGCATCAGTAGCGCCCGGTTTAATAACAACACCCTTCAAAGTTGAAGACTGTGGGCAATACCGCTCAATTTCGCTCTCATTAAAAAAACCTATGGCAGAGGTATCCAGAAGTGTTGCAAGTCCATAAAGCATTGTGTTTCCAGTGATAACCAGCTCCGATTCTGTTACAAGCGCTGCAGTCCGCGAAACGGACAGATCACTTAAAATGGGTATTTTGAATTGTTGAATCCATGATGTAGCAGTTATACCTTCATTTAAATACAGGTACCATCTGAATGTTTTGAATGAAAGTATGGTAGATATCAGTTTTGATGCGCCACTTTCTCCAAGTGTATTCAGAAGTGATGCGACATCAATACCCCCAAGCCCTGACCCCTTTTTCAATCCGGATTCCTTCATCAGATGCTCAACTTCCTCAATGGTTTTTTTTGCAACACACCATTTCAGATTCTCACTCTCAGTTGAGAACATCTGTGCAATCGAGCAGTTCCAGTCCGGAAGATATTTTTTAAAAGCTGAAGGACGAACATGCAGGTTGAGGAAAGGATATTCCCCCGAATCGTGATAGCCGATCCGAACAGGAGCCCGTGTAGCACCTGTGAAATAGAGAACCGCAAGTTCCGGCTGATGATCCAGTAGAAAACAGATATCAGCTGAACCCCGAAACTGTCGGGATAAATTCAGAAATGATGAGCCAAACCCTTTGCGGTCTTCAATGTCATACTCTATAATTTTGAGACCAGGAATCATGTTCACAACGGATGCAATAGATTGTTCACAGAGAAGGGTAATTGCAGCATGCTTGAAAGTCGATACAAGCGAAATGACATTTTTAAGCTGGTAGAGGGATTGAAGCCGATCTTCCGGGAGGATTATTACAATATTTTTAACATGAGATATATTAATTGGGAAGTTAACCTGACTTTCTCGCTGGCGTTTCTTTAAAACCATTGATAACAATGATTTAGAGTGGTTTTTCCCTAAAAGTCTGAACAAAGTTCCTCTGACCCTTACTGTAGACTTTGCTTTTTTTTCGGTACTATTATACAATTTTACGGAACTCCTGGCAGAGATGACTGCTGTTGTTTAAAATAGCTATCTTTCTCAGTGAGATCAATGGTTTTAATATGTATATAGCCTTTTCCTGGAATAAATAAAACCTTTTCCGGTTTTAAGGAGGCTGATACAGAAGGTGTGTTTTCTTACGATGAGATGTTGATGACCTATACCACTATTATACCAATAATTTTAGAATTTTTCCTCTTTTCTGTATTAAGTGGACTCTCTGTGCTTGGGTATGCGGACGGTCTCCTTTCGGAAGTACCCTACATCAGCTATCTTAATTGCCTTCCTCTGCTCGTTATCTTTGGTATTGCCGGACTTCTGATCTCCCTGTCTCCAACAGCCAGAATATCCCTCAACTCATCATACGGCATTGCCGCTTTGACATGTGTACTACTGCGAATGTCAGCTACACCAGATGCTCATGACAATATCTTTCATACATCTCCTCTTATTTATATCGTTATTACCGGTATCGGAGTTATGAGTGTATCAAGTTACGGCTGGTCAGTTCCATTTTTATTTTTTGTGATTGCAGACCTTATTACTGTTACAGTACCAGATTTCTCAAAGGACTTGAATTCCGGAACGGATCATCTGTTCACAGCCGCAATCCAGAACAGCAGCTGGTACATTTACATGCTCACTATCGGAATTATCACCTCCCTGACACAGAAAAATGTTATGACAATACGACCTCGCATGGAAATAAAACAGGAAGAGCTTTCTGTTGCACCCAATCCGGTTGCCACGCATAAAACCGAGGCGATTGTTACAACTGAACAGCCAGCCAAAACGCAACTCATTACTGTTGAGTACAACCTCAATGATTTCTCTCAAAGTCAAAATGGAGAAGTTCTGGAAATACTCAGCAGTGTGGTCTATTTCATGTGCCGCAATTTTAAATCATATTCTGCTCTGGGCTTTATCTATGATCCATCAAAAAAATCCTTCATACTCAATTCCTATCATTCGAAAAGTATGAACGTTATCAAAAACATCGAAATTCCTCTGGACACTGGCCCTGTTGGGAAAATCGGTACCGAATGCCGTTCTTTCATGAGCGGAGATTATTCATTTTACTCCTCCGATCTTGGATATTACACCGGAGCTGAGGAGATCCATTCGATTCTGGCTGTACCTATTATTTCAGATGAATCAGAGCTGCTTGGAGCGCTGGTCATTGACAGTCTTGACAAAAACTCTTTCAAAGAACAGGATAAGGAGATTCTCAAGCGGTTTTCAGCATTGGCGGCAGCCCTAGTTATCAATACCCGCATGAGAGTATACCAGGAACGTGCTGCAGCAACATTCATGATTTATTATGAAGCAAGTCATCAGTTCACTACTGCATTGAGCCTGGACGAAGTGTTTAATGTGTTATTTCAGGTAGTGCCCAAAATAACTCCCTGCACACGACAAATGGCTATAATTTACAATGAAGATGATAAAAGCGGTGTGATTACCCGAATTGAAGGAAGCGAGACGGAGATTCCTCTTAATTCCACTTTTTCACTCAACAATGGTATCTACTCCTTTGTTCTGAAAAACAGAAAGCTTGTTTATGTGCAGGATTTCAGACAGTACGAGGGTAAATATTTTCGTTTCTCTCCTAATGAAGCACGCAATCCCAATGTGCGTTCTCTTATCATCTTTCCAGTTCTCGATGATGAATCCCGATGCAGGGGACTGTTTTCGGTAGAAAGTGACCAACCAGGGATATTCAGTAATGAAATTCAACAAACACTTAATACCCTTATTGAAAATGCATCTGTTGCGTTTACACGAGCACTTCTTTACAAAAAGATGGAGAAGCTTGCTACTACCGATGGCTTAACCGAGCTGAATAATCATCGTCAATTTCAGGAACTGCTTTCACAGGAGCTCCAGCGCTCCCGGCGCTATAACAGAATGGTCTCACTGCTCCTTATGGACATCGATCATTTTAAATCGTTCAATGACACCTATGGTCATCCGGTGGGAGATCTGGTGCTGAAAGAGATTGCAACATGTATTCGTCAATCAATACGGACCAATGACATTCCTGCCCGCTATGGTGGTGAAGAGTTTACAGTTATTCTACCGGAAACAAATGAGCAGGGTGGAATGACTATCGCCGAACGCATCCGTTCCACTATCGAGCGACACACGATCCATTCGTTAAATCGTCAACTGAAAGTTACTGTCAGTATCGGCTGTGCATCCTACGTTGCATCACAAATTGCCCAAAAAGATCTTATCGACCGTGCAGACAAGGCACTCTATTATTCAAAAGAGCATGGAAGAAACTGTGTTACCCTGTTCAGGGAAGGGATGTCTAAGAAATGACATCCATTTACTAATAAGCGTACCTGCTGAACTAATTACTTTTTATATGTGGTGTACACCGATAGCATTAGTGCAACCGTTGCAGAGAAGACCGAAAAGAGCGGCAAAACAATCGTGGTAAGTGTTTTATTCTCCTGTGACACAGGCACAACAACAATGTCACCCGGTTCGATTTCTCCATTTTTATCTTTCGATGTTACAACATCTTCATATGTAGTAATAATATAGCAATTCCTCCGGTCCGCCCTACGCTGGTAACCACCAGCTGCTTTGATATAGTAAGAGATAGACTCCCCCTGCTTATATGCGACCCCGCCCGGATTAGCCACACTACCACTGATATACACCTTGGTATCCTTTTTCGGCAGAATAATGCGATCACGTTCCTCAAGCTCTACATCACCATCTTTTAAACGTAATACCGAGTAGTCCCTGCTGTATTTGAGCATCGAAAGTGATGAGTTAATTTCAGGTCGTATTTCTTTGGCAAGATTGGCACTATTATCTGAAGGAACCCGCTTGCTCTCCCGTACCACCACGGCCCTGTTCATATCTGCAAATTCCATCGGACCGCCTGCAAGCTCAATTATACTTGCAGCACTCACTCCAGTCTTTATCACAGGATAAGATCCAGGCCGTGCAACTGCTCCACTTACCGACACCAGCAGCGGCTCTGCATAATTTACTTTTTTGGGAACTACCACTATATCGTTGTCCCCGAGCGCAAATGGCTCCCGGTTTTTATAGTTTATCGTCGTCACCGTCCGATTAAATCCATTATTATCGGTGCGTTGAACTATCACTCTCTCTGAGTCCGCTGCTGAACTCATCTCAAAGAGGTCTAAAAATGAACAAATGTCCTCGCCAGGCAATATTGGCAGCTTGCCACCCTGATCGTTAACTTCACCTCCAAGAAACACTCTCTGCGAAACCGGTGTTATCAAAATACGATCGCCTGGATAAACGTAAGGGTTTTGGGACAGGTCTCCACGAAGGAGATATCGATACAGATCACAATAACTGACACTATCACCATTCTCACATCGCACTCTACGATAGTTAACCTTCTTGAATGAAGGTAAGGAATCGGCATTGGCCATCTTAATAACATCAACTATGCGCTGCATCCCGGATAACGAGTAGGTACCAGGGTTTGCCAGAGGACCGATTATATTCACAGTTGCTGTTTTTACCTTCTCAAGAGATACGTATACCTCTTTCTTTAACAGTGCTTCGCAACTCTCTTTGATCTTTTTTCTGGCATCACAAAGACGCATTTTTTCTACTGGAACGATACCAATCTCCGGAATAAACAAGTCGCCATTCTGATTTACCTTGCCGGGATAGTACACTGAAGGGTTTTTCATCAAAGCCACCATGAACTCATCCCCGCTTCCTACACGGAAGGTACTGTCATTAATAGAGTTATCAGCATCTAAACGGTTTGTCTGAGCTGATAGCGGAGAAATGGTTTTTGAACTCACATTGCGAATTTTTTGAATATCACTAAAAGGGTAGCCTGAGATTTCAAAGCTGGGTTGTGCAAAGGTCATAATTGAAGCAACGGCACTGAAAACAAGACTGCTATACAATGGTGGACCACTCCTTGAAAAATTAAACTCTGATATAAAATAATTCCTCGCCGCAGACATTTCTACCACAAGCTGCTTTTATGAATTGACTTGGAATCGCTCATGGAGCTATTTTTGTTTTTATAACAGATTTCCATACACCTTTTTCCGCAAAAAACATCATAGGGTTTCCGCAAAAAAAACTCATGGCACAATCTACTCTTGAATTTCTGGATTTCCTTGCAATTGTTGTCAGGCATAAAATAACCCTGTTTCTCATTTTTATCATCTCTCTGTTTTCATCCTATGGCCTCATCTACTTTTTTGTCGAGGAACAGTTTGATGCAGAAACTGTAATTATTCCAAGCGGCCAGAACTCTCTGGCCGGAGTATCTTCACTGATGAAAAACATCTCTTCAGTTCTGCCTATCGGCATTGGTGATATCAATAAAGAATCGGAGATGGATCTCTATAACACTATCATTTATAGCCGCACATCAGTAGAAACCCTGATCGAGAAGTTTGGATTGAAGGAGATTCTTAAAATTCAGCGCAGGGAAGAACTTCACAAAGCAGTGCGGAGAATGATAAAGGCAAAAGTTACGATTGAGAATGCTTATACAATCACCGTGCGGGCAAATTCACGACAACTTGCCAGCGACATGTCCAACTTCATAGTTGACTATGTTAATAAAAAAATCGTAGAACTTAACAGCGCAAAATCAAAGGATAATCGCCTTTTTCTCGAAAAAAGATATCGGATTATCAGTGACAGTTTAGCAAGCGCAGAAGACAATCTCAAGCATTTTCAGGAAACCGAAGGTGTCTTCGATGCATCAGAACAGGTGAACTCAACTATCGAAGTATTTACAAAACTTGAATCAGATCTGGCTTCAAAGCAGATAGAATATAGTGTAATGAGTCAAATCTATGGTAGAAGTTCACCAAACGCCACAATGGCGAAAGTTGCTATTGATGAATACAAAAGGAAAATCGAGTCAATAAAGAGTGGTAAAGAAAAACGTCTTTCTGTTGTCACAATCGATTCCCTTCCTCTTAAGGCTCTTCAATTTTACCGTTATTTCAGAGATGTAAAAATCAATGAAGAGATGCTTAAATTTATCCTTCCATTATACGAACAATCTAAATTCGATGAACAACGCGATATACCGATTCTTCAGGTAATTGATAAAGCCGTTCCTCCGGAGAGGAAATCGTATCCTCCACGAACTGTTTTTGCTGGAATCTTAGCATTTGCTACAACGTGTTTCGCAGGTTTTTTCCTATTTATCAACGACATTGTCAGGAATTCAGAAAATCCAAAAATAGGGTTCCTTAAAAGGAATCTTTTCCGTTTCAAATCCCTTGATCAATAAATTCAAGTTTTTTGATTATGCAACCTGTAACCCTTCAAAACAAGCCCCTTCCAGTCTTATTATCCGGGTTGTTTTTGACGGTTCTGGTTTTTCTCTCATATAATCACTTTGGATTTAACTGGAAAGCCTCTTTTGTTATCACTTTATTGCCTTTTGCGCTTGTAAGTATCATTCATATCGATCTGGCAATTCTTGCCGCCATAGCTCTTTTATATTTTCAAACCGATCTTTTATCTTACAGAGTTGCTGTTTTTGGATTTGTGCCAATCGTTCTTGCATCGATTTTCACTTTTAAAGTAATCCCAAAGAGCCAGAAAAACAGTAATCCTGTTTTAGCACATTTTTTCATCTATGTCATACTGATGATGCCATCTTTGATTAACTGTTCTGATGTTCCCATGGCATTTGTCAGATTATTTAATTTTTTTTCCATGTCACTTGTATTCATAATTATTGGAAATCTGGTTACCAGCTATAAACAGATAAAGCTTTTTATGATCGCATACCTCTGTTTATCTGCATTAAACGGTATCTCGGTACTTTATCTTGCTGCAACTGAAGGTGGCCGTATTTTTGGTTTTATGGGAGTGGTGTATGTTGATTTTGTCTGTATAGCAATATTGATAGTCCTCACCATGATGCTTTACTTTAAAAAAAAGCACATAGTACTACTTTTTCTAATAGCCATGTTTTTTACCATTTCCTTTCTTGCAACTCAGACCAGAGGTTCTGCACTTGCACTTGTTGGTACTTTTGGTATTGGTTCTCTCCTGTTATTTTTAAATTCGGAAAAATTCAACTATTCGAAAAGGAAATTATCGTATATCTTTTCAATTGGTTTGGTAGTGTTTATTGCATTTATTGCTTTATCATTCATCATCTTTCCCGAATCTACCAAACGGTTTTCCGAACTCTCCTCCTCAACCAGTATCAGTTTAAGTGATGAAAAAAGTTTTGGTAAAAGTACAATAATCACCCGCCTTTTAATCTGGCTTACCTCTTTAAATGCATTTCTGAAACACCCGATTATAGGAATCGGCGCATATTCATTTCCATTCGAATCAATTCACTACAATCTGATACCTTTACAATTGTACAAACTGTTCGTCAAAGGCTTAAGCCCTCATATTACTTATTTAGCTGTCATAACCGAAAGTGGCATCATTGGATTGATAGGCTTTATAATTTTTGTATTTGGATCAATAAAAATGTCGTATTCCACGTTTATCAGAGCATCAAGCAGAATACAGATTCATTTCTCTTTCGGAATCCTGATTACTCAACTGTATATAGCATGTTCAATGTGTATTACTGATGCCTGGGAATGGGGACAATGTGGGATGCTCTGGAGTATCATCTTAGGGCTGGCAGTAGCAAATTATTCAATTGTCAAAAAAGAAACCGGGATACACAAATACTCTGAGATTAACGAGCCAACACCTTCAATGCCGGAATTTTTTTCGAAACCGCACCAATAAGATCCCTGAAAATTCGGTTCCTTAGTGATACTAAAATAATAGCAGCTATACAAATAGTTATGTTAATGGCAGTATAAAGCATAAAGTGTGTATTTCCTGTTGACCGGGCAATCAATAATAGTTGAATACTGACAAAAACAAGGCCGACCAGGAACATCTCCTTGATCTCTACAGGAAAGATTTCCCGGGTAATCCTGTTTTTTCTATGAAAGCATATCAGTTGATATAATCCTCCTGCCATAATACTAAACATTGACGCTATTGCGACTCCTTTACCACCGAATGCATATCCCAGAATCGCCCCTAAAGCGATGTTTAAAACAGCAACGAGAATATGTGCAATGACATTGTCACCGATATCCCCTGTACCCATATTGGTGAAATAAGCAGAAACAGCTATTGAGTTAAAAAACCATGCTGCAGCAAGTGTTAAAAAAAGGAACAGGAAGCGGGAATTTAATGCACCGATCCAAATGCTTGAAATGACTGGCGATGATAATACCAGGAGTGTAAAAACCGGAATACAAATGAAAAATAAAAATTTATACGAAGAGATGTAAAATGTAATAATTTTTTCAGGTTCCTTCTCCTGATAGGAGGCTACCGCAGGAACTAACGATTGATATGCCGCCACAATAAAGGATCTTGTCTGCACAACAAATTTACTGGCAAGTTCGAACATGCCTACATAGGCAACCCCCCCGAATTTTGAGAGGAAAAATTTGATTAATGGTTCGGTGAAAATCACAGAAAAGTTTATGACTTGAAATTTCAGACTATAACCGATTATTTCATTAAAAACTTCCCGACTCCAATGCCTGGGAATAATTGGTAACTGTTTTAAATCCCTTTTAAGCATTACCAATGAAAGAATTAATACCGTTATACTTTCCCCGAGTTTTATACAGGTTAACCCGTAAACACCCCATGTTGGTGTAACGATAATAACTGCTATAAAAATCATTACAGAGACCAGAAACATAATCCCGTTTCTTAAATAAATTTTGTTTAATCCATCCAGGGCTGATGCAGATATCGAACCGACCATACTGATAGCAAATGAGATAAACGCAATTGGAAGGATTTCACGAATTATACTATATGAAGCCGAATCAACACAAAACTTTAAAATGTAAACAGTTAATGGATAAGCTATTATTAAACCTGCTATACTTAGAATGACCATCGTAACAAATGCAGTTTCTATAACATCAACTGTTTTTTTAAAAAATCCTTGTGAATAGTATTTCGATACAAACTTGATAATACTTCCCTGCATTCCAAAGCCGGACACACCAAAGAAACTATTAACGGAAATCACTAATGACCATATCCCGAGATTTGAAATGCCTATCGTATCGTAAAGATACTTATATTGAAAAAACACCAGACATGCAGTCAGAAACATCTGAACCATTGACGTTGATGAATTAAGTAAGATTTTCTCTTTGGACATCTGTCGTTATTGACCTTTGGCAATTTAATAATGCCTGCAGAAGAAAATACAAATGCAGGAAATGTAATGAAGGATTTTTTTAAATAGATCCCATTTCTGAATACATAGTAAAAATACCTAATATTATGTAACTATACAATCTATTAGTTCGTGGTATATCCGATAAGATAGTATCAATGTAATGATCGGTTTGTTTTTTATTGATCAAAATCGTATATTTTTGTGTACATTTTTATCCAGGTTTTAATAACTATGAAAATTTCTATTGTAACCCCAACCCTGAATCAAGCTCAATTTATCCAAAAAACTATCAAATCGGTAGCAGAACAACGCTATCCGAATTTCGAACATATTATCATTGATGGCGTTTCTACCGATGGAACATTGGAGATACTTAAAAATTATCCTCACCTTAAGTGGATCTCAGAAAAGGACAACGGCCAGAGCAATGCCATCAATAAAGGTTTCCGGATGGCGACCGGTGATATAGTTGCCTGGATCAACTCTGATGATTTTTACGACAGCGGAGTATTTAAAACGGTCAGTGATCATTTTACCAGAAATAGCAACAGTAATTTCGTATATGGTGATATAACCTATATTGATGCCCAGAATAATATCATTGAAAAACACCATGGAGCAAACTTAACTTATGACAATCTTGTTAGGTGTTCTGACATCATAAGACAACCAAGCTGTTTCTGGAAAAAAAGTGTTCTAGAAAAAGTCGGCTTACTGAACGAACATCTGCATCTGGTAATGGATTATGATTTCTTTCTGCGAATCGGGAAACAGTACACATTCGATTATGTCGAAAAGAATTTGAGTTTTTTCAGGTGTTATCCGGAGGGGAAAACAGGGAAATTTCGCAAAAAGCAGCTTATTGAACTGATTAAAGTATTATACCGCCATGAACACTTCAGGATGTACAGGTCTGCAAAATTTGTTTTAAGAAAATTAATTTACCTTTTGATGAATCAATAAATCACTTTTCTGTCAACAGTTCACATTTACTATAAATCAAATCGGTATTTTTCCTGGCATGATAATATTCTATTGCCTTCTTGAAACCATTTTCAGCTAATCGACCTGCTAACGCCCTGTCATTTACTAAATGGTTGATTTTTAAAGCCAATGAGTCTGGTGAGTCTTTGGAATAGATAAGCCCGTCAACCCCATCACTTACGAGTAATTTTCCATGCTCAACATCAGAAATGATTACCGGTTTTTTCTGCGCCCATGCTTCAATGACAGGTCTGGAAAAATGAGTTACCGTATTTGTTGACACAAGAACATAAGTTCTTTTAAGCAGACTGACAATATCTCTGACAACACCGGGAACAAAAAATCTTCCAGTTAGCTGAAGTTCAGAAATTAGCTCGTTACATTCGTTATAATACCTGAGATCTGTCGTATCCCCTCTTCCTGCAAGTACGAAACAGACATTCGTATTAGTTTGCAAAACCATTTTTGCAGCAAGTAAATATTCTTTCGTCCCTTTAATCGGCTGAATTCCACCAACTGAAACGACACTTAAAAGATTATCAGGTAATCCAAAATCCGGTACGGTCGACTTGGCGATATCGGAATCGGAGTAGTTATCATCATCCAGAAATTCCCCTATCACAAAACATTTTTTTTTAAATGTCTCATTTGATCGTATCTGATTAATCTCAAACCGGGTGATGCCAATGACCAGATCACTGAATTTTGTGATACAGTAGTTAAGAACGTGTCTCCGAAAACCAAACGTACCTTTTATAAAGGGGCTTCTGATATGTACTGCAGTTCGTCTTTTTAATATTTTTGCCGGAATCAGACAATGCAGACTGACATATTCATTCAAATATACAAGATCGGGATCATACTTTTTGATTGTTATATAACATCTGAACAATCCAAGAAGACATCTGATTATATTTTGGAATATCAAGCCGAATGATTTTGCACTAAAAAGTTTAAACTCATTAGTAAAGTGAAGGTGCAGCCATAATGAATTTATGTTACCTACTCTTCCTGAAATGTACCTGGTGTGCTGATCATTGTTGGGGAGTTGTACTAAATCTTTCCTCGGGGTCAAAACAGCTACATTAAGCCCTCTATTAATAAATGCATCTATTATATATTTTAGACTTACACTTGAACCGGATTCTCCAGGATCATGATCAATAAATAGAATTTTTTTTAATGGCATAATGTTTTGATTTTAGTAGTAACTTCTTCTATAAAGAATTAAGTATGCAGGAACCACTCGTTTCAATCATCATTCTCAACTGGAATGGTGAAAAATTTATTAAGGAATGTATCAACTCTGTATTATATACCGAATACTCCCCAATAGAGATCATTATTGTCGATAATGGATCTACCGATACCTCTCTAAAAATAATCAACTCTTACTCCGATTCCTTAAAATTAATCGCCCATTCGCAAAATCGTGGATTTGCTGCAGGGATGAATTCCGGAATTCAAGTAGCTCATGGCGAATTTGTTGTGACCCTGAATAATGACCTTGTTGTCGATAAAAAGTGGTTACAACGGCCAGTCGAACTGCTCCGATCCAATCCTGATATTGGAATTATTTCATGCAGACAGATGGTGTATGGGACTGATGATATCATCGACGTCGTTTTCTCCAAACCATCTCCGTATCTGTTGCCCTTACCTGTCGGATCTGACCAGACATATTCAGAGCATCCTGAGTTTCATACCGAAAGAGAAGTATCAGGAGCCAGTGGAGCATCAGTGATCTACAGACAAACTCTTCTGGATCAGATTGGTGGCTTTGATGAACGCTTTTTTGCATACCACGAGGAATCCGATCTTCAATCCCGAGCCAGAAAATCGGGTTGGAAATGCACCTATGTTCCCTCTGCAGTTGTCTATCACATGGGCTCAAGAAGTTTCGGTAAATTAAGCAGAACGTTTCATTATTATCATGAACGAAACCGGTGGTGGTATATTGCTAAAAATTATTCATTCCTCAAAATTCTTCTTCATCTACCCTGGCTCATTTTCATGGAATTGCGGCTTATCAGGGTTATTACGTTCAAATCGAAATGCCCGGATGTTTATCTCAAGGCCCGGTTTGATGCTGTAATGGGGTTAATTAAATACAGGTTTTTCAGGTAACAATCATCTGCAAACCTGATTTGTGCTGGTTTACGCAGATTACACAGGAAAACGCTCATATCGCAGTCTTCTCATATCGCCTCTCTCCCCAGCCCTCTCTCCACCTTGTGGAGAAAGGGAGTAGAAGAAAATCTCTATATTTCTCATTCTTCCCCCTCTACATCGCATGGAGAGGGGGTTAGGGGGTGAAGCGACGCGAATGTTGCGATACATTGCTCTATTCTTTCACCAACTTCTCAAAAGCATCAAAAACTTCTTCAGGACCAAATTTTTTCATACATGGGCTATAAAAGCCATAAATACAATCATGATTTCCACAGGGATACTCAGTGCATGAAATATCCTGAAAATATTCAACGTTTTTGTTAAACGGCCGCCATTCATCCCAGAAATTCGCGCCGGAATATAGTGCAAGGGTCGGGATTTCAAAACAGGCAGCAATGTGCCCACTGAAAGTATCTACACTGACAACGACTTGTGCATTCCGAACCAGTTCAGCATATTCTATCAGCGATACATGCATTACATGAAATGCCGGAGATCCGGGGTCAACACTGGACACCTTTCCTTTGTCAAGATCTGCACAGACAACATGATACCCCGAGGAAATCACCATTTCAACAAACTTTTTCCAGTAGTCTAATGGCCATTGGCGATTTTTTCCTCCTGTACTCATTTGAATGAACACATACCCCTTTGACTGTAACGACTCTTTATTGAGAAGGTCAGCTACGTTTGTCTGTACCGACGATGGTATTGCTATTGCCGGAGCAACGGTAGCATGTTGTTGCGAAGAGACTTCCTGAAGCATCCGGTGTTGCATTTCACATATATGCACGTTATATTCTCTGTCCCAGGATATTTGTCTGTTAAGAAAAAATCCCCCGCCCCGGATTGCAGTACCAACCCGGAATTTACCAATCATCCAGGCAAGAAAATTGTTCCGTATCTCACCATGAACTTCAAAAACCAGATCGTATTTCCTGAAATTCTTCAAACAAAACTTTAAAACGCCGGCTAATCCGACATGTTTTTCACGCGATAACCATGGAGTATGCAGGATAATAATGTTGTCAACCCCATCAATTACTTCTGCAACCGGTTTTGCCAGAGATCGGATTAACACAGAGAGTTTTGCATCAGGCCAGGTTTTCTTCACCGATGTTAGCAGCGATGAGTTAAGAACCATATCCCCAATATGATCAATCTGGATGATTAGAATTGAAGCAGGTTTTTTTGTGAGTGTCTTTTTTCGAAATACAAACAGAAGTGAGCAAACTTTGTCAATCAACCAGATTACAAAAGCAGAACGCGCTTTTTTAAACCGGTAATAGGTCCCGAAAATTGACCAGCCAACTACCTCTTTTTTAAACATTCTATCAGACACACTTATTCTTTGACAGACTCTTATACCTGAAGTTTATTCTCTATAAACTCACTCATGATCGCATTCCACTGGTACTGCTCCTCCATCAGTGAGATCCCTTTTTCGTTCAATTTAAATGGAGTCTGCAGTAATGCACGGATTTTTCTTTCCATACTATCAATATCCGACTCGATATGCACAACCTCTTTGAACAGCTCCGCATCACCGCTGTTATTACAAACCACCTGTAATCCACACGCCAGATATTCCCGGATTTTCAGTATCGCCCGACAGTCATTTGCGGGTGTTTTTCGCATATAATTGATTCCGATCTGATGCTGCGCGACAAAATCGGGAAGCTTATCATGTTTTACTCTTCCGGTGAATACAATCTGCCTCTCGACATGCTCATCCCTGATTCGAGACTCAAACTGTTTCCGCCGTTCTCCATCGCCAACAATGTGAACTACCGTATTGGGATGATCCTTGCAGATATTCACCAGCATAGGGATGCAATCTTCAAAATCTGAAGTTATACCGAGTGTCGCAACATAAATAATCGAGCGTTGCACTTTTGTCACTGTACGTGGATTACCCCAATGAAATGACTCTGTCACCCCCTGAGCAAGATAATACAGTTTTTCTTCAGAGATACGCAGTTTCTTAACAAGATACTTTTGCAAATGAGGTGTATGATAGGTGATAATCGGGAATCTTTTGGAAAAATGGTCAAAAAAGAATTTATATAACCGGTATTTTATACTTCCCTGAGCGAAATATGCAAAATCAAGATCGTCGATGTCAAGCATCTGCCGTTTTTTCATCAGGAGTGCCAACACAGAGACAATACCGTTATTTGGTGCGGGTTTGAGCGTGTATAAAATCCTGCAATCGTGGTGACGAATAAAAACAGCTATATTAAACAATGATGAAAGCAGCATGTCCGGAAAAAAATGGCCGGTTTGAGGGCAGGAATAGTAAGTTATTCCTTTGGTAACAAACAGTGGTTTACCAGCTTTTATTTTCCGGTCAGCATACACTACATCATAGTCGTGCCTTGCCAGCTCAATTGCCATGTTCCAGAAACGTATGGCGCTCCCACTTACATTGGTAAATGGGGAGATCATGACAATTTTGGGTTTTTTACTTTGTGAAGAGGACATTGAACTTTCTCAGGCTCTGTGAAAAATTGCCCCACGACCTGAACATCCTCCAGAACATCATCCATAAATATGCAGGCCGACGATAGTAACGACGGTAAAATGTTTTAAGGTACGTGTTAAGATCATTGTTGGTGAGATGTGGCAGCTCTACTGATGAATTATGGACACTGTCATGCTTTTCCCACTCTTTTGTGAGAAAACAGCTGTTTTCTTCAAGGAGTTGATAATAGTCAGTTCCCGGAAGCGGCGTCGGCGCTGATACCTGGGTAAATTCTGCATTGAGTTCAAATGCAAAGTTAATAGTATCTTCAACAGAATCCTTATTGTCCCAGTAAAAACCAAGCATCACGCAGTTGAGTACATCAATACCATGTTTTTTAGCGATTTTCACACCGCGCGAGATTTCAGCTTTGGTTGTTCCTTTACGGATCTTTTTAAGAACTTCATCATTTCCTGATTCAACTCCGTAAAGTACCATACGGCACCCGGCGCGTCTGAGCCATTTCGCTTCCTCTTCAGTCATAAGCTGAGGACGGCACTGCACAGAAAAGGTAAAATCCAGTTTTTCTTTAACAAGCAATTTACAGATTGCAATCACCCGTTCCTTATCGATATCAAACGTATCATCATCGATACGGATCTCTTTCACCCCGAGATCATTTACGAGATACTTAATCTCTTTCAAAACACGCTCGGGAGACATTGCACGATATTTATGACTGTAAATAGTCTGCGGGTAACTGCAATAAATACAATTAAACGGACAGCCCCGTGATGTAATCATTGTCGCTGCGGGAAACCGCACGAACACACTTTCATAAAACTTACTCAAATCAAGAAGATCGTACGCGGGAATGGGCAGAAGATCGAGATCGGCGATCCTGTCAGCATCTTTATTGATGATCACCTTGCCACTGGCATCTTTCCAGGTCAGTCCATCAATTGCAGAAAGATCCGTTTTGTTTATCAGTGCATTACATATATCACGGACACTGTAATCCCACTCTTTACGTAAGATATAATCCACCGACTTGTTTTTTATCTCATCCGCATGAAGTGCTGTGACAAATGGCCCGACCCATATCACTACAACCCCCAGCTCTTTTGCATAAGCAGAAATTGCCCTTGCAACACTTGCATTGATATGTTCAACCATGATTACAAGTGCAAAGGGAGCATATTCACGCAACTTCTCTTTTGTGATAGCAAGATCGTAACGCATTGTCGGGCAATGAAAATACGCAACTTCATAACCACTTTCCCGCAAAACAGCTGCACAGGAAAGATTCTGATAACTATACGTCTGCTCGCCAGTCTCATTAAGACAGGGGTGACGACGACCGGCTTTAGAAATTTTCGAATCTACGGTCCAGTTTAACGTAGGTGGGGGTTCAATAAAAAGTACCTTTTTCACCCGTTGTTCCTTTCAATCCAGAAAAACTATCCCTGAATGCATACTTCCAAAGAGATAGAATATTTCAATCGATTAATTAATTCAACTATTTAGAATACCAAATTAACTTTAAACGCTGTTTTTCCCTGAATATCGGGACTAAACCAGCGGAGATTAATTCAAAAAACTTTGTAATTACGTATTGATCGACTCTAATATTTGATGAGCCGCAAGCCCGGGATCCTTCGCTGCGGTAATCGGACGACCAATCACAAGAATTGTCGCACCATTTTTTATCGCTTCACGTGGTGTGGCGATCCGCGCCTGATCTCCAACATCAGATCCCTCAGGTCGTATTCCCGGTGTAATTTTAATAAAATCAGCCGGTAACGTGGATTTTACTGATGGAAGATCCGCGGCAGAGCAGACAATTCCCGCAAGTCCTGCTTTCAATGCACATAATGCCAGATGTTTAACATAATCATCTGGTGACACCGGAATCATCAGATCGGTTTTCAATGCCTCAGCACCAATACTGGTAAGCAGAGTGACTCCAACGATTAATGGTGGTGTACTGCAATGCTTATTGGCTGCATCAACCGCAGCTTTCATCATTTCGATACCACCCTGGGTATGAATAGTCATGTAATGAACACCAAGATCACACGCTGATGCAACCGCTTTGGCAACGGTATTTGGGATATCATGGAATTTAAGATCAAGAAAAATCCTGCAATCTACGTTTCGAACTACCGAAAGAACTGGCGCGCCAAAACGGGTAAACTGTTCAAGGCCAACCTTATACACCCCGATAGATTCTGAAGTCTGATTCACAAGATCTTCAATTTCTTTGATTGTTGAAACATTATCCAGAGCCAGAGCCAGTTTAAACTTGTTGTTATTCATACTTTTTTTCTATTTCCTGATTATTTTCTTTAAAATTTGCCGTTACATTTTTGCAATATGTGAAAATATAAACATTTTATGGACGGATGGGTTATAAAATCGGTGATTCGCAGATTTAAAATTAATTTTCTAATTCCGCTTTTTGGGGGAGGGGCTTGCGTTGTACAACGCTCCCTCCCCCGCAAAAAGCCAAAAACCATTGGTCGCATTGTTTGCATTTCCTCAGCAATGGTATTTGTCTTTTTGACTCCCCACCCGATACGAAAGGTTTGACGCGATGCATTCCTCCTGTCGTCGGAATGCGCGTTCAAACCTCTCGTAACACTCTCTTTTATGGACTGTTTTTTTAAGTTTTAGAGCAACATTTCGAAAAAATACTCAGGATGAGCGAGACTTGCGATATTTGCATAAAAAGACCGCTCGTGCTGAGCTCGGGTCGAAGTATGGGCGGTCTTTTTTCAGTAAAATAACCGCGAAATCTGAAATATTGCAATGTATTTTGTGGGCTTGCGTGATTTCCGGTTGGGTTGCCGCATACATCATTGGGGAATAATTGTTTTCCCGACAGGATTCTGCAATTTGCTTCAAGTCGATTTAAATTAACAATGTAAAAACCACTTGGAGCACATTTCAGCAAATAGTAATTTACTCGTATAGAATCATAGTTTCAGTTTGGCAATACGCTTTCTATTGCCGCAAACGGTTGTCTTTCGCCACATTACCATCAGGTATATGTGAACAGGTTGCGTAAGACGAATTAATGGTTTAAATAAACACCTGAATAAAGTATCTCATTAAAAAGAGAATGGCACTTTAAAACTGTCCTCTTCTAAATAAATCAGAGTTCCTGTAAACATTGCAGCGTTCAAAATGGTTGTAGAGGTATAAAAATGCCAAAGCAGTACGAAGTCAAAAAGGGTGAGACTCTTGGAGATATCGCCAGGAAGCACAGGTTGCCTTCATGGAAATACCTTTACCAGTTGAACAAGAATGTAATAGGAGATAACCCCGATCTGCTCAATGAGGGAACGGTATTGAACATACCTGCCGTTGAAGAATCGAAAGGTTTTCAACTGATCAGGGACAAGGGTGTGAATCCGAGCAATTATCTGGGGGGATTGCGATACATTTATCCCTGGGTTACCGTATCTTTTACGCTCTCAAATCCTGATGGAACGGTATATAAAGAATACGACAAGGATGGAAATGAACGGTCTGAACTTGCGAAGAAGAAAAAGTATGAAATAGTTGTTGATGGTACTGAATTCCAACTCTGGAATGGAGAAAAAATCAATGTCAGCAGGTGAATCAGCACGGGTGGTACCTGTTAAATATAAGCCAAAATTCACAGTGGATTTTGCGATAGATGGCCATTCACATATTCAGAGTGGGGCCACAGCACCGCTGCCGCTTATCTGGAGCCAGATGGGAAACATTCCACTTCGGCGTTCTGTTCTTAATGTGTTGGGTGTATTGCTTCTTCCGGGGGGAAGAGTTCAGAGGAAAAAAACAGAGCAGATCGCTGATGAACTTGTAAAGGAACTGGGAAAAGCATATCAGGATTGTAAGCTTCTTAAAGAGGTCCCCTATAAATCGGCCTTGTTACAACAAGCAACTTCAGCCGAAACGGCAGCATCGATATTTTCTCCATGCATTATAATGCCAATGGATATGGACTATGCTCATATTGGTGGCTTCCCTCAGGAGAGTACAACCATCTATCATGAAGAGATCTTTGAAAAAGGCCACAATTTGTTACCAAACAAAACGGTTGACGGGGTGTATTATCGGATCCGGGAGAATGCTTTTGCAGCGGAACGAGATGGTAAATTAAAAGATGTATCAAGAGAACGGCCCGATTCCGCATGGGTATTTCAGGCATATAAAAAACAGAATGACAGTACCCTTGCTGCGGTTAAAAAGCATCCCTGGGTTCTCATTCCGATGTTCCATTATGATCCTCGTCGCTGGTGCAACCCTTCTGGCGGGGATATGGATCATAAGCATTGGATTCATGGCCCCTGGGACGGACCTTTTTCTCATATCGCTACAAGCAACAACAGCGGATTATTTATCGGTTTTAAAATGTACCCACCACTTGGGTATAAACCTTTTGATGAGCGGCTGAGATTTCTTCGCGATGCTTTTTATTCAAAATGCATGGAACTTCACATCCCTATTCTATCTCACTGCTCACCGGGAGGTATGACTACCCATGAAGCCGAATTTTACCAGGAGAGAGATCAGAAGACACTCTCAAGAAAGGACAAAAAAGATGTAAAGGAGCAGTCTCCAAAACGTTATTTAACGTATGATCCGCTTAAACCTGACGGGTATTTCTTTGATGAATATGTCCACCCGAAAAACTGGCGACCGGTGCTTGAAAAATATCCGGATCTCAAACTCTGTCTCGCTCATTTTGGTGGTGACGAGTGGGACAAAGTTAGACGGGGACGAAATGGAAAGGGAATGGGGTCAGATTGGGTCCAGGAGATTATTGCTTTAACAAAAGAGTTTCCTAATGTGTATACCGATTTGTCGTGCTTTGACCTTGAAGAGAGTAGTGTCAGGTGCAATGTGGCCGAACTGTTCCACCAGATGAAACACGATCCCGACTATAAGCATCTTCAGGACAAGATCATTTTTGGTGTCGACTGGTATTTATCTTTAATAACAAAGGCCCCAAAATATGGGGATTATGTTGAGTCCTTTTTTGAAAGAATGAGTGATCATGATGAGTGGCAGTGGTATAGAAGTGCCATTGTTAACCCCGCGACATTTTATGGGTTGGATAATCAGGATATGCTTTCGCAAATGAATGCTGCTCTTAAAAGGGAAAAAGCAGAAGATACAAAACGCATTACAGGTTATGAGAGGATTGTCAAAATCAAAGAACAGGTTGAGAAAATCAAATCAGAATTTAAGAAGTTAAATACATAGATGATTAAAAAAACCATCACAATATCAGCAATCTGGTTAATCATGTCACTGCTGCCTGGTTGTACATGGGCGCGGTACAAGACAAATTGTAAACAGATCCTGAAGGAGAGACATTCAATGAGTGATACAGTTATCATGGATTTTGGTGATTATGATGTTATGCTTCCGCCGCTCACCTATTGCGCAGGTGATGAAATTCGCTATGTGTTTGCGGTACCCAGAGACAACATGGTTGGTACCAATGAATTGGATAATGCAATAAAACTACTTGAATTTAAGAGTGATAGTGATCTCTATCAGCATGTCATAAAGAAAAACTTTCTTGAGATGGTAACTGGTCCATTTGAATTCAGGTTTCTTCCTGTATGGTCAGATAAAGAGATTGCCTATTCGCAATCGAAGGGTTTTATCATTGTTAATATTCACGATAGAAAAGTAGAAATTCACTCTATCAGCCGTGGGATTTATACGGGAGATATTGAAAATATAGCTGTATTTGACGCACAAAAGCGGACATTCGTGATCGAAATTAACCCGCATGCTGCTGGTATGGGAAATTACGAAAAAATCCTTAAAGTAATTCGATTTGAAAACGATACATTTACAGTCCAGGCTGAACATTTTGCAGGAATTAAGACACTTGCATATACTCCACCATGGTTTGTTTATCAGAAAAAAATCTTCGTTTATAATGACAGCACCACACAACTTGAAGTTTTTGATGAAAATTTTATAAAAGCAACTCATCCAATTGCAACAGCATTTAACAACAACCAGGTTGCATTCAGATGCATGAAAGAAATTATTATCCATCCCACATTACCAATGGCGCTTATTATCGAGCAGGGAAAATGGCCGACAGACAAAGATCTGGACAAATTCAAATCGCTAAAACCAATGGAATTAGATAAAGCAACGGATCCTATATATAATGAAGCCAGAAGGCAAACACTCTATCTCTTCCGCTGGGATGAACCGGACGAAAAGAAACAGCTTGTACCTTTGCTTTCGGTTGCCGGATCAATATGGAAAAGCTACAATCCAGTTAAAGAAATGTCACAGTTAACATTTTCCCCGGATGGAAAATGGCTCGTTTTTCGGGATGGCTCCATGCGTGGTAACGACCTTAACAGTAGCATTAATCCAGTATTTGTCGCCGTACCGATAAACGAAAAAAATCCCCTCTACCTCGGTAAACCAGTTAAACTGGGCAAGGTAATCCGTGAAGATGCTACTGGTCCCGAAGGAACCGCCTGGACTACCAATCCAACTGCGTTTATTATGTGTGATGGGATGTTGATTTACCGCTGGAATCTGGATAAGTATGGTCAGCAAGGTGCTACCAGAGTAAAAATGCCGCCTGGTTCGCCCGATCCATTTGTAAAGTAGTTAATTAACAGAAAGTTTTAACATCATTCACAGCACAATATATTTTAAAAAGACCCAAAACCCTTATTGATGCATTATAGAGGATGGTTTATATGCTTAAAAAATTGCTGGTTACCACATGTCTTTCGATTCTCATTTTAGGTTTTATACTGTTTAACTGCAAACTACCAGCACCTCCTCCTGGTTCTGAAGATGCAAGAGTTTCATTACTGTTGAAATCTTCAGATGGGAAAATTGATCGTACAGGTTCGATACAGGATTCTGTTGGTAAAGAGGTTCAGATTGGTATTGTTCTTTATCTCACCCAGTACATCGACTCTTCAGTAGTAAGGGTGATTTTAGATGCAGATACGGAGCACACCTTACCCTGGGCATTTAAAAAGAATATGGTTGATACCGTCTTTTTTCCCATTACATTTTCAAAAGCTGGAACATATAAAGTTGAAGTTACCAGCTACATTACTGATCAGCCGAACTCTATTGCTGAAGGGAAGATTATTATCTATGGCCCTCCGCAGGTGAATAAAAAACCTGAGTTGAAAGTTCCAGCTGCACAATCTACCGTGGTTGGGCAGACAGTTTCATTCTCAGTGTCTGCTTCAGATCCTGATGTTAGCCAGATTGTTACGATCAGTGCTTCTCAAAAACCGGAAAATGCAACCTTTACAGCAGATACATTCAGATGGACTCCTGCTATCAGAGATACTGGTATAATAAAGGTTGTTTTTGTCGCCACTGATAATGGAATACCTGTTTTGTCTGCCACAGATTCAGTATCCATATTTGTAAGCGCAACACAAGTGAACCATGCTCCGCAATGGACTAATAAAAACATTCAGCGTACTGTAAAGGCCGGAGCTCTGTTTTCATATGATTTAAGCAGCAATTGCAGTGATCCGGATAATGAAAAGGTTACATTTTCTCTTATTTCTGCGCCACCAGCTAAAGATACAATAATTGGTACTACCTATTCATTTACACCAACTGCTGCAGACACTGGCAAACATACCGTACATATCATTGCAAAAGATTCATCAGGATTGACTGATACTCTTACATTTGGGTTAACCGTTTCTGCTACCGATGTACCCGATAGCATACCACCAGTTTTAACATTCCAGTCTCCATCAAAGGATACGGTAATAAGTACCGATTCTTTTGAAGTGAAAGTTTCCTGTATTGATGACAGCGGCTGCTCTGTTAAAGGGTTTCGCGATGGGATCGCTTTTACTATCAAAAAGTCTGTTTCGACGACGAATCTCTGGACTGGGATGGTAAAAGGAATTGCCGCTGGAAGTTACTCGACAATAAAAATTGTTGCGACAGATTCTTCAGCTGCAAAGAACAAGGATTCTGTTGCAATAAAAATTAAATATGATAATGATAAGACAGGGCCGGTAATTACTCTTGTTAACCCTGCCAGGGACAGTGTAACGATCAGTACTAACAGTTACATAGTCATGTTAAAAGTAACTGATCCTTCCGGTGTGCTCTCAGTAAACGGAACATCCGGTACGACTCCACTTGAAGGTGTGAAAGATACTGGTTCGATATGGAAGATCAACGTCAACAGTCTCGAAAACAATAAAACGACAGTAGTTGTACTCTCCGCAACTGACAGTTCATTACAAGCAAATAAAACATTTGATACTGTATACATCAAAAGTGAGATAATAAATGGGTATACGATCAAGTTTGATAAAAATGATAATGCTGCAACAGGCACAATGGCAGATCAGACCATAAACAGTGGGGACTCTGCGAAGCTCTCGGTTAACGTATTTGCGAAGGCTGGATCGACATTTTGCGGCTGGATGATAACTCCTGCAGACACGACCATAACCTATACAGATGGTGCCATGTTTAAAATGGGAACATCGAACGTGACTCTTTACGCAAAATGGATCAAAAAAGCAACTTTTCCTTTGAATATCACTGCTACTAATGGGTCGGTAATCAAAACTCCCGATGCTTCCGTTTACGATTCTGGAAGTACGGTTGGTTTGAAAGCTAAAGCAACTACAGGCTATAAATTTGTGAATTGGACCGGAGACGTGACGGGAACAGACGATTCAACGACAGTTGTAATTAACAAAGTAACAAGTATCACAGCGAATTTTTCTCCTGTTCCTTACACCGTGACATACAGTTCACAGGAGACAACATATTCAACAGCAACAGTAAATTACAATGCACTGGCAATTGAACCAGCAGTACCACAAGGGGGAACCTGTGACACTTTCGGAGGGTGGTACAGCAGTGCAACGTATGCAACAAAATGGAACTTTTCCACTAATAAGATCATAGGCACCACAACTCTGTATGCAAAATGGACCAAATTAACTTACACAGTTACTTACAACCCAAATGGTGCTGTGTCTGGATCTGCTCCCGCTCAACAGACAAAGACCTGTGATAGCGCACTCACACTCGCCGCTAACAGCGGCAATCTTGCTAAAACTGGCTTTATCTTTTCCGGGTGGAACACCGCTACTGATGGAACCGGAACAGATTACGCACAAAGCACAAGCTACACTATCAACGCACCTCTTGTACTTTTTGCAAAATGGAAAACTGATATTCTGATGGTAAGTTTTAATAGTAATGGTGGAAGCACTATTGCATCAAAGATGGTAGCTTATGGTGGGTTTGTCACAGAACCGGCAGTTCCAACAAAAGCAGGTGCTGTTTTTGCCGGATGGTATTCCAATCAGTCATTAACAACTCCATTCGATTTTGCAACTGCAATTACAGTCACAAGAACACTCTATGCCAAATGGAATCCAATATTCACCGTTACTTACAATGCCAATGGTGGTTCAGGTGCTGTTCCGGTTGATACTAATAAATACCAGAATGGTCAGGTAGTGACTGTATTGGGTGCAGGCTCTCTCAGTAGAGCCAATTACACTTTTGCAGGATGGAATACGCAGGCTGATACTCTTGGAACAAACTTTGGGGTCTCGTTTCCCATGGGCAACGTGAATGTGGTCTTATATGCGAAATGGAGGATGAACGTACCGACAATTACAACTCATCCAGCCAACAAAACCTGTCCTATAAATGATTCCGTGACATTTACGGTTGTTGCAACCGGTGCAGGTTTAAGCTACCAGTGGCAGAAAAACAATGGAAACATTGCGGGTGCTACCTCAGCAAGTTACACTCCGCCAGCCCTGACAGTTGCTGATACAGCAGGTGCAGCGACTTACCGCTGTGTTGTGAGCAACAGTGGGGGAACTGCAACAAGTAATGGAGCTACATTGGCAATAAGTACTCTTACTGATGTCAACGGAAATGTGTATCACCAGGTTAAGATTGGGAGCCAGGTTTGGACAATGGAGAATCTCCGTGCAACAACGTATACTAATGGTACATCTGTCTCCAAAGACACCTCTGCTGCAACATGGAAAGATGCAAATACACCTAAATATTGTTACTACAACAACACAAACAATGCAGATAGCATTAAAAAGTTCGGCGCATTGTATAACTGGTATGTAGTGGATCCTTTAAATACCAGCAAAATAGCCCCCACAGGTTGGCATGTACCTACTGATGCTGAGTGGGACTCACTGCAAAATTACCTTATAGCAAATGGATATAACTGGGATAACACTAAACAAGATAACAAGATTGCAAAATCCATGGCTGCAAAGACGGATTGGGATGTTTCTGCAGATGCGGGAACCATTGGTAACGATTTGTCAAAAAATAACAAAAGTGGATTTTCAGCTTTTCCAGCCGGTTATCGTCCTAACAATGGCGTTTACTTTTCTCAGGGATATTACGGTTACTTCTGGAGCAGTACGGCAAATGAAGATATGCCACTTTACGCATGGTTCCGCTACCTTGGTTCATTTACTGAAGATTTCCAAAGGAACTCAGAAAACAAATCTTTGGGATTTTCTATAAGACTGATAAAAGATTAGATTTAACTATATCTTTATTAAAAAAAAAAGCAATTTTTTAGCTCTAAAAAAATGCCATCGTGGCGGGTTTTAAGGTGCCCGCTGACACATATCGCTATAATTTTTCTAATACCTCTCTGGGGGAGAGGCTTGCGTTGATACAACGCACCCTCCCCCGCAAAAAGCCAAATTTCATTGATTGCAGAATTCATTTTTCTCGCAGCAATGGCATCCGTCTTTTTGACTCCCCTCCCGATACGAAAGGTTTGCCGCAATGCAATCCTCCTGTTGTCAGAATGCGCGTTCAAACCTCTCGTCCACCCTCCGTAGTTTTAACGAAAGTGGGTAACACTCTCTTTTATTGATTATTTTTTAGAATTTTTACCGCATTGGTTCACAAAATTCCTACAGGTTGTTTGAATCCCTGACCTGAAGTCCCGCAGGACATGCGCATTAAGTTAGTAATGCAATCCAGTTGTCAAAGAATTATCTAACCCCTACAGGGTTGGTGGCATTTTTGCTTTGCTTGCGTAATCGCTCGACCAACACATGTTTTGTATCCTCCGCGCTTATACGATATTAAAGCAGTAATGTATAAGGAGGACATATGTCACGTACACAGAGTAAATATGATTGGCCCCATCACATAGCGCAACAGAAAACAAGCGGACTTTCGGTTAAAGAGTACAGTGCACAGCAAGGATTCTCATCCTGGT
>JBNKZD010000253.1:0-26821 GCA_050301235.1 Chitinispirillaceae bacterium
ATGATGAGGGGAGGATTTCATTTACGTGTGTCGCGAATTTAGAGCGGGCTCGTGAAGAGGGGTACAATCGTAGTATGGCAGTATCCTGTGGTTGTTCCCCAAATGATAATTATATTAAAGGTGTTGAACTTTACAGCAATAAAAATTATTTCGAAGCGCTGGCTGTAATCACAGCAATGATATATGAATTTCCAGACTTTTTTAAAAACGAATGGTGTTCATTCTTCATTGGGGATTCTTATGCTAAATTAGGTATGTTGCAAGTAGCTGATTGGAAACTGAATGAAGCCAAAAATGTTCATTCAAAAAGTGCTGCATACCCGTTTTACCTATCAATATTATTAAGAATCGCAGTAGAGCAAAATGCTAAGGATGAAATTACTAATAATATCAAATTGTTCCGTGATAGTAATTGTCAGATAGATAGTTTGAGGCAGGAGGTCGATTTTTTAGTAGCTGAATACAAATTTAAAACAGATGAATTTCATCGAGCTCTGGAGGGATATAAAAAAATAACTGCTGGACATCCATTATATGTACCAGCGCAATATTCCAGGGCTGCGATTTATCACTACGAGAATAATAAAAGAATATCCGATGAAATTTTATCCAAAATTGAAAAAAGTAAGATTCAAAGCAGTCGGGAACAGATCGAAAGGTTGTGCTTATTATCGCCTGTTTCTTTCGAAGAACTGGGAATAATTAAAGATAGTATTAAAAAGGAACGTCTTAAAACCCAATGCTTTTACGATTCTCTGAGTTTTACTATGGAGAAGTATTTATATAGCAGGCAATCAGGAACAACGATAAAAATAATTGATAGTCTGCATACTATACAGCAGAAGTATTTCAGTGTTATTGAAAAAGACCGTTTAATACAAAATCCACTGTATAAAAAATGGCAGATTTTAGGGCATGATCTTCTTGAATATTTAAATAAAGATGAACTGGATATTCTTGAAAAGTGTCAGAAGGTCATTGATGAAAGCAAATAGGGAAGAGATGATCAACTTTTTACGGTACTATAAAATGTTTGGCATTTTGTGCTTCCCAAGAGAAGAACTGTATATGCGACAGGAAAACCCTCTGGAATTTCTTTTCGGAAAGGTTATTAGAAAGGAATAGATACAAATTCTTTTTGCACAAGCGATTTACACATTCTGGCAAACTCAATAAACCCATACCGCTGTGAAGCATACGGCCCGCTTGCAGCAGAACTGGCAAGATCAATAACCGCATCATAGGTACAAGATCCTTTATACGAAGAATTGATCAGCAGCAAACCCAGCCCAGCAACAGCGGTCGCAAATCGAAAATCAGCCGAGGATATCCCGATGGGTTTATTACAGTCGTAAACATTTGATGTCATGAGTTTGCTATCCTCATCCTTGCCATCTTTATAGCGAATGTTTACAGTAGAAAACAATTGCGAAGAACGGGAATGTTTAACTGGTGCAATTTCATACAAGGCAGTAACACACTGTTCCGCTCCAATTTCACCTGCATCTTTTGTATCATCTGCAAAATCAGAGTTCTGTAGCATCCTGTTTTCATAGCCTAAAAGCCGGTAAGCTTCAACGCGCTCTGGACTGAACTGAACCTGAATTTTAACATCTTTTGCAACAGTAAAAAAAGTTTCACTCATCGAGAAAAGAACTTTGACCAAATCTTCCGTGTTGTATACTGCTGAAAAATTTCCATCACCATTATTGGCAAGTCGCTCAATTGTTTTTTCATCTTCATCATTGTCTACATTCATTCCAATTACAGTCAGGAATATTCCATTTCCCCTTTTTTTTTCAATCATGGCGACAAGGTCTTTTTCGTTTGATTCTCCCACATTGAAATTACCATCAGTAACAAGAATTATCCGATTGTTGCCATTGGTGATAAAATGACTATTGGCAAGACGGTATGCAAGTTGAATTCCCTCACTTCCGGCAGTTGATCCACCAGCTTTCAACCGGTCGATTGCATCATTGATAAGTCCTATATTATTTCCTGGCGTTGATGCAAGATGTAAACCAGCTTCTCCTGCATAGGTGATGATCGAAATTCTATCATGATTATGAAGAGTTGAAGTGAATTGACGCAAACCCTGCTTAAGTAATGGGAGTTTTCCAGGTACTCCCATAGATCCCGAGACATCAATCAGGAATACAAAGTTGGACGGTGGTGGTCCCTCCGGGGGTAATCGCCTGCCTCTGATTCCGATACGTAAGATTCGATGAGATACATCCCAAGGACAACCTGAAACTTCTGTAACAACCGAGAGTGGATGAGCCCCAGATGGAATCGGGTAATCATATGTAAAGTTGTTGATCATCTCTTCAATTCGGATACTGTTTGGAGGAGGTAATATATTCTGTCGGACATAATTTACGATACTATTATACGAAGCATTATCGACATCGATAGAAAATATTGACAAAGAATCATTAGATGTATAAATAAAAGGGTTTTCGCCATCAAATGACTCCGGATTGCTTTTTTGAATGGCAGTTGGCGAATAGGTAATTGAGGAATTTTTGTCAAATCCTTTCATACTGTTTCCTTCATATCCTTCGACATTTTCATCACCGCTCATCAGTTCTCCAATAAGGTCATCGATTCCGCCAGCACCACTGTCTCCGAACCCACTTCCATAACCTGCCCCATAGCCGATACCGGAAACGCCTTTACGTCCAATACCTCCGGATTTCAAACCGCCAACTCCAGAGAGGACACCGTCTAAATCTGTCGCAAAACCACCTTTTCCAAAGATACCAGCAGATGCAACCGTTTTACCTTTAATCTGACCCGAAATGAACCCAAGAACACCTTGTTGTGCAACACGGGCACGTGGATCTCCACCACCTCCTAGAAATCTGCCATTGGATATTTTTGACACTTTTACTGATTTTTTAACAGGCAGCGGTTCATAAAATTCTTCTCGAACTAATTTTGCACATCTTTCCTCAGGGATCTTTTCAAAAAAATCAGTCGCAACTGTAATTACATTAAATTTGAGGGAGCAGAGAAGAATACCAGTGAGAATTGCAAGAATTAATGAGGTAGACTCAAATAGCACTGATGGATCTTTTTCAGCATCCGACAGATTGTTCAATCGCTTGATATCCATAAATAAGGTCTTTTTGAAAGTCGTTACAATCGATCTTGATCTATAACGCAAACGCTTCAGAGAGCTGCTTCGTAACAAAAATACAATTATAAGAGTATTCATAATTGACGTGAGAATACCCCGCGATTCGCATATCGCCTCACCCCACATTCGTCCCGCTTTCTTAGCGGGATCAGTGCAACGCCTCGATCCCCCTCTCCATTGGAAATGGAGAGGGGGAAGATGAAGAAAAGAATAAATTGTAGTTTCTTGCTCCCTTTCTCCACGAGTGGAGAGAGAGCTGGAGAGAGAGGCGATTGCGTTGTCTGCGAAATTGGAGTTTTTGGTAGTCTATAATGCTATTAATCCAACCAAGTGTATACAAAAATACAATTATATTTGTAACACTGTTCAATGTAAAATCGTTTGCTTATTGTGTGAATAAGTAATTTAAAACGGAGCTTTTCATGAATTTGAAACTGATTCTTGTTGGTGTTCTACTGTTAGCGCAACCCCTTTATGCGGAAAATGCGAAATCGATCGATCTTACCGATACCCGGATTGATCTCCCCTGGAAGGAATTCAAAGGAATCCTTGATAAAGTTTCTGAACCGGTCAATAAACCACTCCCCGATACACTACTTCCAACAACCGAATATCACATAAGTACTGCAACGATATCTGGAACAGTTATCGACCGGAAAATAGCGAGCTTTACTGTAAGTGTTGAGGTAGTTGTACCTTTCTCAACGACGCTGAAACAGAACGGCTGGGTAACAATTCCAATCGGCACCATTCAGAATGGGAATTATTCAAAAGGTGTTCTCGAAAAAGCACAATTAAATGGCGCTGAGGTCCCTGTCAATTCTCAGGATGGCAATCTGCAGGTGCTTGTATCAAAACCTGGAACCCATGTTCTTAAGGTATTCTACTATTGTCCAATTATTAATGAGGAGGGAAATTACAAGATAGCATTCAGTGTACCTCGTGCTGCAAGTGCACAGCTGGAGTTAACTATTCCAAAAATGAAAGCAGATTTGTGGATTAACGGATCAAAACGAGTCACGAAACTCACCAATGATGGTACCCTTTTCAATTCGGTTATTTCACTTGAAGAAGAATTGTTGATCAGATATTCTCAGATTGGTGAAGATTTCAGCAGTGATGAAACAGGTACTAGTGTTTTACCCAAATCTTTTGCGACAAGTGGATTACTGGTAACAATTAAAGAAAATCGAATCAATTATCAATATAGAGTTGATTATCAGATATGGCATCAGAAAAGAAACAGATTTTCGATACAATTACCGGATTCATTACAGATAGAAAATGTACAGGGGACCGGCATTTCTGAGTGGAAAGTTGAGCAAAATGATAGTGGCGCGATTCTCAACGTGTATACCACCTTTACACCGGATCGCTCTTATACTATCAACATGGAATTTAACCAGAAACTGAAAACCGTAGAATCAATAGTACAAGTGCCAGTACTTACAATTCTTGATGTTAACCGGGAAAATGGCTATATCTCTGTTAATGCAACAGAGGCTATTGAAGTATTTGCTGATGAGGATCAGGAAAATCTGACTGATGCAGATCCGGATGAATTACCGGAATGGCTTCAGACGAACAATGAGGTTCTTATGCATTACAAATATACCCGTACTCCATATCAATTATCATTACAGATCAAGAGGCACAAGGATGTACCTGTGCTTGTGGCGATTGCAGATGAGGCTTCGTTTACAGGAGTTATGACAAGTGCTGGTTATTCGCTGGTAAAATTCCAGTATTTTATACGAAATAATCACAAGCAATATCTGAAAGTGTCAATGGCTCAGGGGTGGGAATTATGGAGTGCACTCATTGATGGAGATGCAGTAATGCCTGCATCAGGTGAAAATGGGAACGAGGTGTTGCTTCCGCTGAAAAAGCTCTCAAAAACCGAAGAAGGAGCTGGATTTATCCTTGAACTTGTTTACTGGAATCAGCAGAAAAAATTTGGTTTCTCCGGAAACTATAGATTTGAGACACCTGTTATCGATATAAATTGTCAAAAGTTGAATGGGGAGTTGTTCCTTCCGGAAAAATATGGATACAAAGGGTTTAAAGGATCCATTCAGAAGGTTGACACATATAGTAACAGGTATCTGAATAGTTCATGGAAATCAGAAGCTCCATCGGTTCAACGACAATTTCAAAACAGAGTTAAAGGCAATGCGATGTCGTTACCGGTTGAAATCGAAATTCCTTCTCAGGGAATACCACTTCGATTTGAGAAGAGTCTGACAATTGCAGGAGAAAAAAGTGATATTTCATTCAGGTATGGTAAAAAGATCCTATGGCCAGCTCATATAGTAACAGTAGGCCTTTGGCTGGTACTATTTGCAATCTCTTTCTATACGGCATTATCAATTATTCGGAAGCGTACCATTATCAGTGTTATCATTAAATCAGTAAGTGCACTAATCGGTATATCCATCTTGTTTGTAATAATCAAAGTTTTTGCACTAAATTCACTTTCGATTCCAGGTATTGTCGTAAGTGGTATTATTTTCGCTGCTTTGACTCACGTTGCAGGAAAAAGAAAGGCGGCAGCACTATGATAAAGTTTATAACTCGTATAAACAGGTTAATCCGTCAATTTTTATTGTCCATCTGTTTTGGGCTGATTGTGGTGTTGTATATGTGTGTCAATGCACAGGATGAAGAGTACGGGGAGGAACACAGGGGTGAGGCTTCATTAAATGGAAAAGTATCGCTGTCCTGGAGTGATTTGAAAAAATTACTGGACAGAATAAAGCCAGACACAGTAGAGAATGTGTCGCAACCTGAATTACCTGCTCAGTATGTTATCTCAGAGGCTTTCTTTTTGGGAAAGCCTTTAAATGATCAGGAGTGCACGTTTACCGTACAACTGTCGGTGAATGTATTAGATCCAAAAGCATATATAGAAATACCGCTTGGTCGCGGTTTATCGATATATCCGGGAATAACGGTTAATAATCGTTCAGGAGCTACAGGCTTACATCAGGATGGAACCTCATATATTCTCCTTCATGGCAGGGGAGAGTATTCAATTAACTACATGTTTTCGACTGCTGTATCGTACAATTCCGGAATGTTTACTACATCATTTCCCCTGCCCGGCCAGGCTGCATCACGAATTTCGATGGACTTAGAAAGTAATGCATTCAGTGTCTGGGCGAATGAACGTCCCCTCAGTTTAACGCAATCTGGTAATAAACGGTTTACATATCAGGGGGGATTGGGAAATGCGACTGATGCAATTGTTAGATGGCAGCAATCACTCAATTCTCAGGGAAAAAAGGATGCGCTGATATCCTCAACACTGAACACCATCTATTCGATTGCTTCTGATGTCATAAAAATCAACACTCAGATTAATTTAAATATCGTTCATAACAGCATACGACAGTTCGGTTTTACTGTCCCCTCAAATGTTGATATCATCGATGTAAGCGGAAACTCTGTTGCTACATGGGAAACTGCTGATTCGGCAGGCAGCAGATTTGTTACGGTATTTCTAAAATATGATGTAAAGGACAATATCAGTTTTCTGCTGCATGCTGAAATGAGCTGCTCAGATACAACAACCTTGCTGCATTTACCTCAAGTCACAATGCTGAATGTGATCAGACAAGAGGGATTGATTGGCGTAGGTGTTCTTAACTCGATTGAAATAAATCCACTGGATCATTCAAATAATGTTCTGATGCGTGATAAAAGGGAGCTGCCGGAGTGGTTTAGCGATCAGGGTGATGTTATACATGTGTATCAATACCTCTCTGATAATTACAAAATTGCGCTTGAACTGGTACATCATAAAAATATTCCTGTTCTTAAAGCGTTGATAACAAGTGCAAATATCAATTCCATGATTCGTGAAGATGGGAAAATGGTAACTACAATGGAGCTTAATGTACGTAACAGAGGAGAACAGTTTCTTCGCGTAGAATGGAAAAAAGAGTATCAACTCTGGAGTGTTTATTGTGATGGAGAACCATCGCGGCCATCAATGGATACACTTTCAAAAGAACTGCTTGTTCCGTTACAAAGAACAAATGATAAAACGGTAGAAACTTCAATTCGAATCACTTTTCTTTCAAAGGAACATTCATTTAAGAAAATCGGTTCACAAAAAATTATCTATCCGGAATTCAATATGCCTGTTCAGAACCTTAATGGAGCACTCTATTTACCTGATTATATAAAACCAATTCAGATTAAAGGTTCGCTATCTAAAGATATGAGCAGAAAACAGATACCATGGTTCATTTCATCTTTTGTAAATGGTACATATTATTCTGATTATGGTACCGATGGCTATGGATTTAATGAATACGGAAATGATGCATCTACTTTGAGGAAAAGTATTGTCAGTCGTTCACAGTCAGGCAGCGAGGGTATTAAGCAGAAGAAGACTGAAAATATAGATGATCTTATCGGCTCTCTTGCACAGCAGCGGGATTACGAAACCGGGATATTGTCAATTCCGGTTCAGATCAACTTTGAGGGAAAAAGGTTACCCTATTCATCAGTAATGTGTAAGAAAAATGATGGTATGGATTTAGGGTTCTTATATTATTGCATAAAACCTGCAGGACTGATTTATGTAAATATACTGGTGTTTTTAATGATGTTAGTTGCAGCGGGTGCCGTTACAGTTATTGTTTATTCGAAGTTTTCAAAAAATCTCGTTATATATGCAGTACTATTGCCTGCAATAATTTCACTTGTTCTTAAACGTTTATATGGGGAACCACTTAATATCGACCTGCTATTTATAATACCGCTGTTATTCCTTTCTTACTTGATAGTCAAATCAGTAGTCAGACGGATAAAAAGCATTAACAGAAATAAAGGCAAAGAAGATATATCTACACCTGAAAGTACTTCGGATAGCCAAAATCTGCAAGGTACACTTTTTACCGGCTCTGATGAAATAAAGGAATAGTCAGAATGTTAAAGTGCAATTGTTCGACTATCGCCATACTGGTTTCATTTTTTGCCGCATTAGTTTTCCTGATGTGTAACGAGGTTTCAGCATTCGAAACATCAGATCTCTCAAACACAAATGTGACTATTCCATGGAAAACGTTCAATCAACTTCGTCAAAATAAAACAGATACCGTTTTTGTTGACTCGTCAGAGTACGACACACCGAGAATAGTTTTTAACAAAGCCGCAATAGCAGTTACAGTAAAAGACTCTCTGGCTTATTGCAGGGTACAGCTTGATTATGTTGTCATGTCTTCTGGGAAATGGGCGAGCAAAGGATTCATGGAAAAAAATGATGCTGTGTCTCTATCAAAATCGGTATGTCCGGATGGCGATTTTGTTATCTCGACTGATTCTGGCTTCGTATTGCTTTCTGATTGTAAAAATACAATCAAAGAAAGAAGACTTTTTTATGAATGGTATACGGTAAGCAAAGAGGATAATGGAATACATTCACTATCGATACCATTACCAGATGTATCCCAGTGTAAAATTACCCTCAGCGTTCCATCTGACTTTTCAGAGATAGCAACTGGAGAATTTCCATTGGTGACCGATAAAACATTTTCCGGTAAAAGGGAAATGACATGGATCGTACAATCAAATTCCAAAGTTGCGGAGATACAATATATTCGTCCTTTACCAAAAGATGATGAAGATCAAATTGATTCAACTACTGGAACTGAATACGAAACAGAGTCCGGAAGTAAAATCAGCACTGTCCAGCAGAGTATACTGTTTGTTGATAACGGAACTATTACATGTCTAACGGCATTTACCATTCAGCCAGTACGAACTTCGCTTACTTCATTTACTGTTACTGTTCCTGAACCTTATACGCTTCTGAGAATCGATGGAAATGGCATACAAAAATGGGCTGAAATTTCGAAAAATATATTTCAGGTCAAATTGTCCTTTAAAATGGAAAGCCCTTATACTGCAGTATTTGTAACAGAGACTGAAAGCGATTCGGGGGGAGTTGTTCCGTTTATCGATTTTAATGGTGCAGCACATCATAGTGGATTATTTTTGTTCTCACTCAAGGGATCTGATGAGATTCAAATGGAACGGATGGGAAATTGTATTTCCATGTTAGGATCAGAATTAAAGAATTTCAATCCGGCTCTCATAAAAACAATAGAAATGATGATAAAGGAGGGTGTCACTTCTGTTAATACTATCAGTTCGCTGCTTGATGGATCACCTGCGTATTCCTTTTATAAAACGCCTCTTGAGGCTCAATTCAGAATCATTCACCATGGAACGATTCCTGTAGAAAACGCAATTGCAGATTCATCCGAGATGACCACATGTTTGACTGATGATTGGAAACTGATTACTCAGGCAACATGGTATGTCAGTCAGAGAGATAGAAAATATTTGTCCATTTCACTTCCGGATACATGTGATATCTGGCAGATAAATGTAAATGGAAAAGAGAGATCTCCCCTGATGGATGAAAAAGGTAATGTACGCATTGCTCTTCACCAGAACAGATATGATGGTAATGAGAGAGAGCAGTTGAAAGTCACTGCTGTTTATTTCAAGAAACGTGTGCCTGCAAATCGGCTTTTACTTCGAGCGCCGACTCCTGATATTCCTGTATCAAAACTATCCTGGATCGTGTTTTATAGTAAAAAACTGAATGTTTCTGATGTCAAAGGTGATTTCCTGATTACTACAGGAACATTTTTTAAGCGAAGAAACCAGATGGAAACAAGTGAATCTGAACATCGTTACCAGTCGGTATTGAAATCGGGTAGAGATCAACAAATCCCACTGTTACTGGATGCATCACCAAAGCATATTTATGGAAAAAAAGTACTGGTTGTTGATGAGCAACCGGTGATGGAGTTACATATTGCTGAAAACTCGTATTTAAAAATGGTTATAATGATATCTCTGGGGTTATTGATTTCCGGAATTGTTACATTCTTGATTTGGGTTAAAAGGTTTAGAAAAAAGTTATAAACCTTCTTTAAAAGAAGCTTTTCCAGGACAGATTCCGCAACTAAGTGCTAAACCTGCTATTTTAAAAAAACTTGTTGATTTCACCAAATATAGTTGTACCCAGCCAATGCAAGTAGTATTTTTTAACTCATGAGTTAAATAGATCAAAATTCCTATCAGCTTAATGGTGCTGAGAATATTCCCATAGATTAAATTAAAAAACTTAGGATAAACAAATGTTGTTTGTTTTTATGAGATTTTACAATGTCAAGTAAACTCTTAATTTTTTCCTATTGTAATTATACATTAAAATGCTATATTTAATTCTCAATAGTAAATGGCATATTTCACCTGAAAAACGAAAAAACTGGGTTAGATAGCCTTGCGGAAAAATTCAGGTGCTTGTACAATACTTTACGCTAAAATTCATATCAATTTAATAATAAAAAATTGTTTGAGTGGTGATAATGCTCACAAAATTAATCAAAAGTTTTTATAGAAAGTTCTCTAAACTAATTACTTATTAAACTCATAAGTAAAAAATCAAAATCACTATCAGCTATGGAGACGCTATTATGATACCTGCCCTTTCCAACTCTGCCGAGCTGGGGCTTTCGAGGGCGTCCCAGTGTCGCACGATATTGAGCAGTGCTGCAATTTGTCTTGTGATAACGGTGTAGCTTGCTGGAATCATATTGTGTTCGACTAAAAACCTTGCATCATCGATTTGATCTACCAACTGCTGGTCCATTGTTGGAAAAGAAGGTGCACCAGAGAGCCTGTTATACCAATTTCTTGGAGCATCAAGGGTGGGGGCGAGGTCGGCAACACGAGCCTGGAAATCGGCGCAATTTTGAGCAAAGGAATCAATATATGATTGCAGTGCAGACAATAAATTGTGAAACAAACGTATACCCTCCTGTAGTCCTGCCGTATGGGCTGCAGCCTGGGGAGACAATACAGCAAAGGTTACTGCATACGATTGAGATTGACGTTCCGGGATCCAGCGCATAGTTCTGAGACGATCAATAATGTTATTTGTCCAGGATGGTAATAGGTGTAGGGCAAAAGCGGCATAGGAGCGACGGTTTCCCGCACCAGTAGTGAAATAGTCCGTCCAGTAAGCAATCCAGCGTCTCTCGTTTGTGTCGTTCACCGGTACTGCCACTGCTGAAATCGGATAGACATCAACAATTTCCTGTATACCCGCAAAGAACAATCTGCTTGTATAAATGCCAAACAGCCGTTGCCGTTCTTCCTGGATCTGCTCGGGGGTATAATTGTCGTGCATACTGATATTATTGATAAATTTACGACGTAAATCGGAAACGAATGCATTATTATACTGTTGTTGATATGCCTGGTACATGTTAACTACCTGTTCCTGTGGCGCGTTGAGCAGCAGACCATCGATCTCTCCATACAATCTTTGTCTTTGTTGCCGGCTCCTTTCTGCCCGTGCATACTGATCAAAAAGAATGTGGAGGGTTTCGGCGTTTTCACGAGCTTGTGCTGAAAGATTATTATCCCGTGAAGTACTCCTGCCCTGTTCTCTTTGAATCTGAATATCAGGAGTGTTTGAGATCGTACCTGTTGTTTCGGGAGTTTCGGAAATCTCTGGTGGATGGGTGGAATTGAGGGCTGGTTCATCAGTTTGCCCCTGTGGACCAGGTGCTGAACGCCAGCCGGACATTGTTGGAAAAGGACCAAACGGAATAGTTTCACTGGCAGCGCGTCCCGGGGTCTCAGCTATCCATTGTGGTGCAACAGGAACTCCCAATGGCGAGCTGGCATGAGGCGTTGATAGTAAATCTCTCATGGAAAAGTCGGGCGCTGGTGTCGTTGCCTGTCGTCGAGTTGTAATCCTGGTGGTTCGCACTCGTTGAGCCCAGTCGCTTGTCTCGTTAGTAAATGTTGCATTGATAGGGCCTGATTGATAGTGAGATGGATACATAAAAGCAAAGCGCCATCCCTGCCCGGCGTCGTAGAATTGCCGCATTATCTCAAGTTTTCGATCGTCCGATATGTCACCGCGCTGAGCCGCTTCATCATTGGGTAAAAATCGCTGTAACTCTTCACTGCCTATCGCCAGGTTATTGAAATAGGCAATAGCCATCTGTCTAAAAACGTCCTGAAATCGAGCTTGCTCACTTGTTCGATGATATCGGACAGGTAACGATTGTGGTCCGTATATGTCCCGGCTTGTGTTCGTAATTCTAATATTGTCAGGTATCCAGTCGAAGCGTTCGACGATTCCTGTCGGGCCAGCTTCCCTGTCACGGCCGGGAAACCATTGAAACACATCCGGGTTATAATATTCACGATAGCTGCGAATCTCCTGGCCATGCAAACCGCCTATGCTTTGACCGAAAATGTGGGCAAATTCTTCGCCATGATCCAGGCCTTCTCCTTCTGAATGGCCTAGTCTGCAGCTGTGCAGTTCAATGGTTGAATCAGTATCAAAACGGGATATATTCTGAATACTGCTGCTGTTAAATTGCCTTGAGTCTACTGCATTCTGGATTTGTTCTGGATGGTATTCTTCATCTCCGAAAATGATCCTGTTTGTATTTGTCAGGGCTGAACCATGAGCAAAAATATCAATTCTTCGTATCATTCTATTCGGTTGAATCATGTCAATGCGCGAAAGAAGTTCTTCGAGATTGGCGATATCTTCTATCATAACAACCGAGTCTTCAGCGATAACCGGCCGTGCATAATACATGTTAGCATACCCTCGTGCATTTTGAAGGAACTGGTCGTTTTCCCGTCGCGGCCGTGCAATAACGACAATGTTTACTCGATGGCTGTTGTTACTGACAAGGTGCAGTGCTTCGCATGCTGCCTGGTAACCATCTCTGAGTTGTGTGCGTGCAACAGCGGCATGTGGCGGAGTTTCATCGATACGCCCCAGTGCAGTCCGATATAACTCATCCCACTCTTCAAGCGTCTGGGCGATGTGTCTGAGAATAGAAACATCATCGCCCCACCGTTGTCGATACATACGGAAATTGGTGCGAAATGATGCTGCAAGCCGACGAAAATAACGTACCATTTCATCAATATAAAGCTCGCTGCCTTCGGTTGTGTTTTCATCTCGTTGTATAGTGTGTGATAGATCTGAGTTACTGCAAATAATGGAGGAGGTCTGGAGTCGTCGTAAAATACATTGATTACCAATGGTACTTTGCAGGTTGTGGATTGCATGTGTATTCTGTACGGATAAAGGTTGTTCAGATCTCCCGGACCTGTTGGACTGGTTGTGATTGGAATCATTTCCCTTCTGCATAGAGGAATGCATCGTACTATCCAGTCTTTCGAAGGTTGATAGAAAAATTGATCTTTTTAGCAACTGAGTATAACGACAATTCGGAGATTTATTGAGAACAAATCTTCGGATTGTCATTATAATATAGGTGTTGATTTCGGTTTGTGCAACAGTTCGGTAACCATCTTTTGGAATGAAAGTATCACAATAGCTCTGAAATGACCACATTTATCCGTTTAAGACATTTTTTTTTGATAAATCGTTATCAGCTTTCCCGCCATGATGTTCCCCGCTCTTCCATGACTTAACATTAGACACATCATAAACCACACTTTCAATCTCATTTAATACCTGTGAAGTACAGAATAACAATCTAATCAATTATTCTGCATCCCACAGGCGGGCATTACCATCTGAGAAGCAGGTCAGCAACGATTTTCCATCTGGTGCGAAAACAATGGCAAGATACCTCTGCTCCGTTCATGAAAAGTCTGTGTCGGTGTATGGGTAGCTGTATTGACTATCGTAAAAGACCGGTGATTGCCGTAAAAGTACCGCGAACCATCGGAAGAGAAATCGACCCAGACATCCCAGATGCTATTAGCTGGAGACAATTCCTTCAGGTCAGTGCCGGTTGCCACTGTCCAGAGGAGAGCCAGGGGCTATCCCGACTTTGCCCCTGTCAAAATCATGCAGTTGTCTGGTGAATAAACTGTATCTTTGAATGTGAATTCAACTACATGAGAAGCTCTCTAAATACCTCCTTTTACAGTAGGAATTACGGTTTCTCAGTCAGGTTGGTCATGGACTGACTATAGGATACTACAACCATTTTAATCACGCCGCAAGGCGTTGCGGACTGCTATCCACCCATTCCGTCCCCCTCCCCCTTGATAAACCATTTTGTACTTTTGTTTATTTGTATACCACCAATGAGAGTGTTGCAAAACGTACTCTTGTTTTAACAAACACGAGGATAAATTACTGAGTTGAGGATGAAGGTGAGTTCGAGCCAGAAGTTATGATAGATAACCTGTATATTGATGAACATGAGTACATCAGCTGCAGGTATAGATATTCATTTTGATCAACACTCGGTCCGTATAGTTTGCGGGATCTGGGGGCAAATTCAATACGACATTCTGATATCCTGTCTGAGGGCGACTTAAAGGGCGGAATCGAAACAGTGTGTGTTAAGCAGGTATCTTACCTTTAAAAAAGTACTGAGGAATACTCCAGTATGTTGAGAAAAATATCTTTTTTAAAGTACAAACGGCACTGACGTGAGATTGAATAACAATTGGGAATGAAAACTGAACTTTTTTCTCATCAGTACAATAAGACCATGTACATACCTGTACATTACCCAAATTCCGGAAATGTACTGCACAGTTGAACTACATTCCACTTTTATATTTCACTACAATATCAGAATAGTGGATGAGACAAACCAGGATCTGACGATTATCGTATTTTGCAGCATTAAAACGGTGCTGAATGTGTTTTCCTTAAGATAGGTTCTTATGCTGATTACTAAGTAATTCATTCCGCGCAAGCGATTTTACACTTTCCGGTAAGATCAATAAGTGCATATCGTTATGATGAATACATTGAAACATAAATAGTTGTTTAGAATCAGTAAGCTTTCATCGAATCTCTACTTTTAAGTCTGATCTTCACTCAAACTTCATCCTCTTTTCACACAAGCTTCATTAGTACTTCAATCTGGTCAGGTATACTTCTAATGAACCTGAAAACTGCACTACTTTAATGCGGTTTTAAGGCCAAACCTTTTTACCAGATGGAGGAAACAATGTTACGAAAAATTTGTGTGTTAACAGGGGTCGCAGTTTTAACGGCTGGAACCATTCTTCAAAGTTTTTCACAGGAACCTGAAAACAGCAGTGCCGATAAGACTCTGGCGCCTTACTTCTGTATAGATAAGGATGGTGGCTCTTCTGTTGAGACATTTCCACTGGCATCAACTGATGTAGCAACGGTTGTTAATGGTACCATTGCAGAGGTAACCATTACACAAACCTATAAAAATAATGGTGCTATACCAATAAGCGGGTCTTACGTATTTCCATTATCTACACGTGCAGCAGTTCATGCGATGACCATGCGAATCGGGGATAATGTTGTAACTGCAAAGGTGAAAGAAAAAACCATTGCAAAACAGGAATTTGAAAAAGCTAAAGAAGAGGGTAAGAGTGCAACATTGCTTGAGCAGCAGCGCCCGAATGTTTTCACAATGAGTGTCTCTAATATCATGCCGGGAGATCTTGTCCGGGTTGAACTGAAATACACTGAGTTTTTAGTCCCTGAAGCCGGCACATATGAATTTGTTTTTCCGACAGTTGTCGGACCAAGGTACTCAAATCAAAGTGAATCTACCGCAAACGAATCTGATAAGTTTGTAAAAAGTCCCTATCTTCATAAAAATATACAATCGAAAGCTGCATTTTCTTTTAATGCAATACTATCCACCGGAATTCCCATTGATGAAGTTGCCTGTACTTCTCATAAGGTAGTATTAACATGGAATAATGATGTACGGGTAAATATACGTCTTGATAATAGTGAAACAGATGGTGGTAACAGGGACCTGATACTTCGTTACAGGCTGCGTGGTAAGGAGATACAATCCGGCCTTTTATTATATGAAGATAAGGATGAAAAATTCTTTCAGATTACTGTGCAGCCTCCGAAACGGGTATCTTCAGCTGCTATTCTACCCCGTGAGTATGTTTTTGTTGTTGATGTTTCGGGTTCAATGAATGGCTTTCCGCTTAATGTTTCGAAACAACTACTTCATGATCTGATTTCGGATCTGAAACCCGAGGATCTCATAAATGTAGTCCTGTTTGCAGGGACATCAAATATCCTGTCTGAAAACTCTCTTCCCGCAACAACTGAGAATCTTAAAAAAGCTATCAACTTTATTGATCAGACCAATGGGGGAGGCGGAACCGAATTAGCTGCCGGTCTTGAAAGGGCCTATGCTTTACCTACAAGTAAACGATATTCAAGAAACCTGGTTGTAGTGACTGATGGTTTCATCTCTGCTGAAAGAGAAGCGTTTTCACTGGTCAGGAAAAAACTTGGTGATGCAAATGTGTTTGCATTTGGGATTGGTTCATCAGTAAATAGATACCTGATTGAAGGTCTTGCAAAAGCAGGGTTAGGCGAGCCATTCGTTGTAACTGAGCCTGGTGAAGCTTCGCAGGTTGCATCACGATTCAGAGAATATATTACATCGCCCCTTCTCACAGACATAAAGGTAGCCGGAGAGGGTGTAACTATTTATGACGTGCAACCGCAGAACGTTCCGGACCTTCTTGCTGATCGACCGATTGTCATATTTGGAAAATATCAGGGCACATCTCAAGGTTCTTTTGTTATCACAGGTAGAGGTGGAAATGGGAACTTCAGAAAAGAGTTCAGCCTTGAGAATGTGGCACCTTCAGTGGACTGCAGTGCACTTCGTTATCTCTGGGCGAGAACGGCAATTGCAAATATTGATGACTATTCTGACTCTTACAATTCTGAAGAAAATATCAGAGAGATAACCAGGCTTGGATTAACATATAATCTGCTGACGCAGTACACATCATTCATTGCAGTACTTGAAGAAGTACGGAACCCGGATGGTAATTCGAAGAATGTGAGTCAACCCCTTCCGCTGCCACAAGGTGTCTCAGAAATAGCTATAGGAGGTGGTAATAAGGTTCCGGAACCTGGACTAATGGAAATGGTACTTTTAACAATGGCATGTATGGCTGCAGGAGTGATTTTAAGGAATAGAAAAATCTGCAGCCGTGCAGGGGCAAAATAAAATGCTGGTATTAATCTGATTGTTTTATGAATCACTGATGAAACAGTCAGATTTTCAAATTAAATCTAAAAGGTAAATCGCTATGATAAAACAGAGTCGTATGGTATTGACAAGAAGACGTGATGTGCTGTTTGTGAGTAAAATGCAAAAAATATCAGCACTGGCTGCATATCTCGGCTGTGCAGCAATGTTGAAACTGTTTTATTCTCATGCAACACCTGGTGATCTGCAATGGATTTTACAACCTGCAGCGTTGGTCGTAGAAATGTTTACAGGTATTCACTTTGTATATAATGCGCTGGAGGGATATTGTTCAATCGATCATGAGATCATAATTGCACCAGCATGTGCAGGGGTTAATTTCATGATCATTATTGTATGTTTGACCGCATCACTAATCTGCAAATTCAGGCAAATAAGGAAAATAGGGGAATTTTGTGCCTACCTTGTGGCAATTCTTGCTATAGCATACAGTGCTACCCTGTTTTTTAACACACTCAGAATTATCATTGCAATTGAATGCTATGGTGCTGGTATTCAATGGGGATATTTAACTCCGGAACGTATTCACCGTCTGGTCGGCATTGTTATTTACTTCGCAGGTGCCTGGGTGGTTTATCTCCTGGCAGGAATATATCTCAATCAAGCTGAAGGTTTCTTTAAATTCAAGAAAGAAAAAAATGTAATGTATTTAATTCCTCTTATCTGGTATGTAACTATTATGGTCATAATTCCACTTATGCAAGGAAAACAGAATCATGGAAGTCAGCTGTTTTTTGAACATATACTATTTACAATTAGCATACCTTTGTTGATAACATTTCTGTTTGTTTCATCAAAAAAGTTTGCAAAACACTGGAGGATACACTCATGAAATTACACTTAATAAATAATTTAAGGGTATCGATGATCTACCTCGTTGCTGGGATATCAGCCATTGTTGTTTTATACTGGATCTGGAATCCTGGTCCTTCAAGTATGACAGCTTTTGATAAAAAAACGAATGGCATCTGGGTTGGTCACCAATGGTTCACTGGCAGAAATGTAAAGAGTGGTGATACAGTTACGATATCAGAACGTGATCAATTTATCGGGCAACTCAGATCATATGGTATAAAAACCGTTTTTGTTCATGCCGGCCCTATACGTCATGATGGAAGTATTGTTGATAAGCCATCACCTTTTTTTCATGAATTACAGAAAGCCGCTCCGGAAATACTGTTCCTTCCATGGATCGGTGGTGATGTTAAAAGGTATCATCTCACAAGTCAAAAGTGGAGAGCTGCACTGATCTCAACAATCTGGAAACTTCAATGCCAGGGAATAAAAGGAATTCATCTGGATATAGAACCACTGACCACTTTCCATCCGGGATATGTTGAATTGTTAAAAGAACTCAGAACGTCATTAGAAAACGATTTTTATATCAGTCATGCAACAAAAAGGGTCTCCCCTATAGAACTGAATTTATGGCCGATTACAACGTTTTTCTGGACAAAAGCGTTTTATAAATCCTGCATGAAATATTCAGATCAAACGGTACTGATGGGATATGACACCTGTATAAAGTTGAAGAAATTTTACACAGCATCAATTGCAATGCAGACAAAGAAGCTGCTGGAATGTTCGGCAGATTTTCCTGACCACTCATTTATGATCGGTATACCATCGTATGATGATAATCCTGACTTTCATGATCCAAAGGTCGAAAATGTTTATACTGCAGTTTCTGGTATACGTACAGCATTAGAGAACGCCGGATGTACTCTGGTTAATTTTGAAGGTGTGGCGTTGTATGCCCACTGGACAACAACGCCAGATGAATGGCGATGGTTTGAAGTATATTGGATGCAGAGATTTTAAATTCAAACAGGCAAAGTAATTATAACCCTGGCTCCACCCTGATCATGGTTACAGATGGAAACTGTACCACCATGAAGCGAAATAGCTTCACGAACAAAAGTTAAGCCCAGGCCAGTACTCTTGCGTTTGGTATCTGGCCGGGACAGTGAGTAGAAACGATCAAAAACTTTATCGAGCGCGTATTCTGGAATTCCGCACCCGGTGTCGTCGATGTATACCTTTGCGTTGACATCGTTCACTTCTGATGAAACTGATATTTGTCCACCCTGGGGAGTGAAATCGATTGCATTTTGAAGACAGTTCAGGATTGCCTGGGTAATCAGAAAACGATCGCCTTGAAGCTTCACGCTTGTAGAAGAAAAAATTTCACATCTAATACATTTTGCATCGCAGGCTGGTGTAACAGTTGTGACACAATGATGAATGATCTGTTCAAGATCGATCTCCTCACGTTCTTTAAGTGTTGCTCTGTTTTCCAGTACAGTCAATTCAAGAAGCCGGTCAACAATGGATTGCATCCGTTCAGATTCAATGCGGATATTGCGTAAAAAACGTTCCCGGTCTTCTGATGACATCTTGTCATCTATCAATTCAGCAGCACCACGGATAGCAGCAATAGGGCCTTTGATTTCATGCGTTACAGTCTGGACATATTGCTCAACATATTTTTTCCCTTCAAGAGTCTGACGCATCTCTTCAAATGCTTTTCCCATCAAGCCGACTTCACTGCGCCCCAGATAACTGGAAATACCCAGGCGAGGTAGTTGTACCGGTTTCCCATCACGTACCGACCGTGCGTAATTTGTAAGGCGCATTATCGGTGATGTAACCCAGATTGAAAGTGCGATACTTACAATAAGTACCCCAAATCCAATTATACATCCGGCAAAGATTATCTTTTTCTGGGCTTTATCAATAAAGAATGTAACACTTCCGGATGGCTTACATACTGTAAGAACACCAATAATTGTTGTATCCACTTTAATCGGAGCAGCAACATAGAGCACTGAAGTTGATTGATCACCTTGGATACTATGTGAAGTTCTGGCTCCATACTCACCTTTCAGAGTTCTTTTAACATCGTTCCAGCGGGAATAATCCTTACCCTCATCTTTACTGTTATCAGAGTCAAATAATACAATACCCTTATCGTCAGTAATATAGACCCTGATATTCATCTGGTTTTTGCTGAGATCATATATCCTCGCATCAAATCGTCGCCTGTGTGCATTCTTAAATGCATCACGGAGTGTCCGTGTTTTTATTGAATTACTATCTGTCATCTGTTCCACAAGTGATGCGAGTAAGACAGACTCGTCAACCAACGATTCTTCCATCGATTTCATATAGTGGGGGCGTAAATCATCAACTACCCAATTAACAAGGTAGAAAAAACCGACAGCAACAATAATAAGCATTCCTGCGATAATGCGTGTACGGATTGTTACCATGTCGTTCTCAGTGAGTAACCAAAACCGCGTCTGGTCTCGATTGGATCAATATCAGAGCGAACAGACCGGAGTTTTGATCGTATAGTTTTAATATGGGTATCAACAGTGCGATCCAAACTGAATTCAGGTTCATCCCATGCAAGCTCTTTAAGTGCATCCCTGGAGAACAGTCTCCCTGGGTGAGCAACAAGTGCGGAAAGTAATCTGAATTCGCATTTTGTAAGATCAACAACTTGACTGTAATAAGTAATTTTCATCGAATCGGAATCGATAATAAATGGTGTTGTTGTGATTTCAGCGGTATGTACAGGTTCTACAGAGTTGGCAATTTCTGAATTCGGTGTTATACAGGGTTGTACTATTCTACGAAGTACCGCTTTTACACGTGCTGTCAGTTCGCGTGGACTGAATGGCTTTGCAACATAATCATCGGCACCAATTTCCAGCCCAACAACCCGATCAAGTTCACTACTGCGAGAAGTCAGAAAGATGACCGGAAGACTGGATGTTGCTCGTATTTTTTTTAAAATCTCAAAACCATTTGAATCCGGTAATCCGATATCGAGAATGACAAGATCGATGTCACCTTCACTGCACCGATTTAACCCTGCAATGCCAGTGGAACACCAGTAGGACTCAAACCCTTCACTTTTAAGCGCGTACATGATAGTATCCGCAATAGACGATTCATCTTCAATAACCAGAATTTTTTTCATAATGATGGTAAAATACATTGGTGAATAAATCTGTTGCTTTTATTTTTTTTCAATTCTATATTGAATGTATGAATACAACTGCCAAAATTACTATTCTAAAAACAAATCTGCGCTCAACATGGCGTCATCCAGCCTTTATTCTACATGCACTGAAGGTTCGTTTTTCAGAATTTATAGCCGGTGGCAGTTAAAGTAAAATAATCTAAGAAAATTAAAACTTTAAACCCGCTACCGGAATTCCAGTAGCGGTTTTTTTTTATTTTGTAAGGATGTTAGAATGGGATCTCTTGCGCTTCGGGGTGTTGTGTTTATGTTTGGGGCAAATGTCATATTTTGCATGATGGCTTGTCTGGTACGATTTCTTTCAGATACAAATGTATGGATGACCACTCTTTTTCGGTTTCTTGTGGGAATAGGCATTATAAGCCTTTTTGCAATGAGTGGGAAAATCCGTCTTGAATTTGTAAATAACAAAGGGCTGTATGTACGTGGCGTTATTGGTGGAATATCAACAGCTATATTTTTTTACTCAATAACAAAATTGGGGTTGATAAAAGCGGGATTCATAGCTAGTCTCTACCCAGTTTTTACAGTTGTTTTTGGCTATTTTCTGTTAAAGGAACGGATCAGCCAAATAAAAGGAATTTCACTTGCGGGTGGATTAATTGGAGCGTTATTTCTCATTAAAAATCCATCTAATACAGGTACTTTTTTTAGTGGATTCGGATTTGATGAAGTATTGGCAATTGTGGGGACTATGCTTGCTGGTTTAACCATCGTATCCATCAAAAAACTTCAGGCTACAGATTCAACTGTAGCAATCTTTTTTGCGCAATGTCTTATAGGTGCATGCATTGTGTTTGTGCCTGCAAGTACGCATACTGCAATGATCACTTATAGCTCTCTGTTATTACTTATCGCAATGGGCATTCTTGCTACTTCAGGACAGTTGCTGCTGACAAGCGGCTACAAATATGTTGATGTGTCAACAGGATCGATAATTGTAATGACAACACCGGTGTTTAATACTGTTGCGGGATATGTTTTCTTCCGGGAGACGCTGTCATTACAGATGGCTATCGGAGCGGTTATCATTCTTGTTTCGCTTTCCGGATTGGTATTGGATAGAGAAAATGAAGGTGTTAAATAGTGAATAAAAAGAACTATTGATAGTTTCTGTTCAAAATGTCTTTCTGCACTACTCTTCTACAAGCTACTCAGGGTGAAGTGAGATTTGCGATATTGCATAAAAAGACCGCTCGTGCTTCCCGATATAATCAGGAGAAGTATGGGTGGTCTTTTTACTGTATCTTGAAAAGATCTATATAGCCATTCAGCCTCTGATCTAAACCACTGATCCCGAATATACAACCGCCCACCTTTAGGATGTTATTTAGTGGAATTTAAAGTCGTATCTTACTACTTACATGCAGGTGGATCATCCAATTGGTCTCATAAATGTATAAATCGTATAAACAGTTTTCAGGAGGTTGTATCTGTGGGAAAAAAAAGTTCAGCTCCAAATGACATCAAAAAAATATTTATGAAAAAAGGGGCTTGTTCCCATACGGGGTACTTTATATTAAACCAGGAGTTTGGGTATAACAAACCCAATGAAGAGAGAGCTTCAGATCTGCTGGCGGGTGGACTTGCAAACCAGGGATATCAATGCGGAATGCTCTGGGGGTGTTCGCTTGCAATTGGTGCGGAGTGTTTTCGGAAGTACAAGGATCCGGCAATTGCTGCCGGTGTAACTATTTCTACTGTAAAACATGTTATTTCATCATTTGTCGAAAAGACTGGAACATCCGATTGCAGGACCATAACAGGATGCGATTTCAGTAAACCCTGGGGATTGATTACATATTTGGCACTGAATCTGCCAAAAGGATTAACAAACTCAATATGTTTCAACGTCGCAGAACAGTGGCTTCCAGTCGCAGCTGAACTCGCCAAAATAAGAATCTCTGAAGCGCAGAATAGTAAAACAAACGAAGTAATAAGTTGTGCTTCACAGGTCATGAAAATGGCGGGGGGTAGTGATGAAGAGTGTGCTGCGGTAGCTGGTTTTGCCGGAGGGCTTGGGTTGAGTGGGAATGCTTGCGGTGCTCTTGCAGCTGCAATATGGTTTCGTTTGCTTTGGTGGTGCAGGGATAACCCTGGTAAAGTTCCCTCATATTTCTACAATAAAATTGTAAATAAACATTTAAAGACCTTTCTAACTGTGACAAATAAGGAAATGAAGTGCAGTAAAATTTGTGGGAAACAATTTACCACTGTTGAAGAGCATTCAGAATTTGTGAGACAGGGCGGTTGCTCCAGGATAGTTGAAGCGCTATCAAAAGTATAGATATACAGATAAAATAATCAAACGAGGAATGAAATGATTTGTATAATCAGGCGAATATTACAAACACTTTTCCAGAAAGATGGATTGAGATTAACAGGGATACAGCTTGTCGAGCTGTTCAAATTACTCTTTGGTATTAGAAAATATGTGTATTTTGATTGTAATGCGACAACTATGGTTAGTTCCCGTGTACAAAAACGAATACGATCCGTTCTGAAAAAATATTCCGGAAACCCATCATCACTTCACGAAAGCGGGAAAAAAGCAGCTTCGATAATCGATGAGGCGCGGCGGAATCTGGCTGATGCGATTCATGCGGATTCATCTGAAGTCATATTTACCAGTTGTGCTACCGAGTCGAATAATACAATCCTGAAATCATTATTTGACTACAACTTCCCCGTAAAGCGAAAGATAATCTCTTTGCCGATCGAGCACCCATCAGTGATAAAGACACTTGAATATCTTGAGGGAAAGGGGCTGTGCGTTCAGTACTGTTCAATTGACACAGATGGCAGGATACAGCTTGATACTATTGAAAAAATGATTGACGATTCAACATTCCTCATTTGCTGTATGCTTGCAAATAATGAAATCGGAACAATTCAGGATGTGCAACAAATTGTGGAGATAGCATCAAAGAGAAATATACCTGTATTTTCCGATTGTGTACAGGCATTCGGAAAGATCCCAGTAAATGTTAAATCATTAGGAGTAGATTATGCTACATTTTCTGCACATAAAGTATACGGGCCAAAAGGGATCGGTGCACTATATGTAAAAAAAGGAAATCCAATCGCACCTTTCATTCATGGAGGACATCAGGAGCATGGGTTGCGTGCTGGTACTGAATCAGTTCATGCTATGGCAGGTTTTGGTGAAGCTTCATTATATATTGATAACAGTGTTGCTCACGCAGAGAGACTTCAAAAATTAAAAAATCTAATGGTTAGTGGGATAAAACGCTTAAAAAAGGATTGCGTTGTAAATTCACCGGAAAAAAATTGTCTGCCAAATACGATCAGTGTAAGATTTCCTGGGGTGAAAAATGAAGATCTTTTGGCAATGTTAAATTATTATGGCATAGAAGTGTCTGCTGGATCTGCATGCAGCTCTGGAGATGATAAGCCATCCTATGTACTTAAAGCACTGGGGTTGAATGATGAAGAGACGAGGGAAACTATCAGAATCAGTATGGGAAGCTATACCTCCGGTAAAGATGTCACCTACATGATTAAGGTACTGAAAAATTTTTTTGATGGGAAAGTACAGTATGTTAACAGAATTTCTGCAGTAGAACTCAATGTGATGATATCTTCCAATCCTGAAATTATTGTTTTGGATATTCGACCTGAGTTTCAGCGCAAAAAACTGCCAGGACATGAAAAATTCACCGTGATTCACTACAGCGAGATCGAAAGAAATCTGCATTTGATTCCAAAAAACAGACATGTGGTCGTTGCATGCGAAACCGGCCAACTCTCATTATTGACTGCATATACTTTAAAATCAAATGGATACAATAGGGTGAGCAGTTTAAAGAATGGAATAAGGGGTTGGTATGATAAATAGCTATTACTCAGAAGTTGTAATGTGCTGGTAGCTATTATAATTAATTTCATTGGTAACGAATCAGGTATAAGGATGGTCGCAGTGCAAAACTATTTTGAAAAATGTCATTTATTATGATAGAAATCCTGTAGTGAAAAAGCGGGGATAAATAATTGATAATTAAAAACTTATCCATAGATTCCACATATTAAAGCTGTCTTCAAGCCATAATTCTGGCCTTGACTCCCTCCCAAGGTACCGGTACAATTATATAGATATACTTCCACACACAGGATAAAGCCCAGATTGCAGGGATTCATTTTGATTTGAACATCAGAATCAAGGTGAACTGGTAGAGTATGCTTGTGAATAACAATATAAAACATATGGGAAAGCAGTACTATATGAGTGTCAATAAATTGGTTGTCATTCTATTTATTTTTCTTTTTGCTGAATACAATTTGGCCGTTGGTGGGCAGTATCAATGGAACGGATCTGTTGATACTGCCTGGAATAATGCTGGGAACTGGAGTCCAAATACAGTACCTGGTATAGATGATACTGCGCTGTTTAATTCTACATCTGCCAGTTGTGCCATATCCAGTGATATATCCATTAAGTCAATTGTTTTAAATTCAGGGTATACGGGGCAATTTACATTTGGTAGCAGGCGGGTAACTGTCAGCGGGGATGTTGATTTTTCAAGTGGAGGAACCTTTTTTATTACAACGTTTGATACCCTGGTGTTAAACAGTAATACCTTGCAAAGAATAATTGGAAAACAGGGAGAGTATCTGCCGTTTATAATTAAGGATGGTACCGGTACTCTTGAGGTAAATAATACAGGGTTTAAAACAATGGGATTTTCTCTGCGAAATGGGAATTTGTCAAATTTATCAGCGTTTAATGATACAATTAACGGAGATTTTATCTGTACCGGAGGAAGAATAGATTTAAATAATGGCTCACTTACAATTAATGGTAATGCCGAATTTAACGGGGTACAGAATTTTGTGGATACAACAGGAATAATCTATTTCAATGGGGTAGTTAATCAGATTATTAAAAACAGTTCTTCAGTTCGTTTTCCTGCAATTGAAAAACTTTCCACTTATGATTTAGTTATAGAAAACAGCCATTTCTGTGCGCGGTCACTTGCGATTATGTATGGGCAAGTACGGATGGATACATCATTTCGTATTGATACCATCCAATTTTTCCCCGGTGCAACTTTAATGTCGGATACTTCTTCAACGGGTCATGATACAATAAACTATGTAAACGGCAACGGGTACTGGGATATTGGGAATAGTGAGTTGTGTTTTAACGGTAATAATCTTGATTTAAGTTCAATATCATCTTTCACTACCGGATACAACTCTTCGCTGACATTTATAGGAAATAATCAATCTTTCGTTCCGCCATCCTATTCACTGATCACAAAAGTTCGTCAACGCGGTACCGGAATAACAACCGTTTTGACTAATGGTCTTCATGTTGATACTCTTGAGCTTGTATCCGGGGAGTTCAATCTGGGAAACGGGTTGTCAGACAGTATCAATGGTGCTGTCAAAATGCTGGGTGGAACACTCAACTTTTCCAGTTGTACATTGAGTGTTGGTACAAATATAGATTTGAATGGTCCGGGTACAATAATACCGGGATCCGGAATGCTGAAGTTCAATGGATATATGGATCATGTATTTGTCCCA
>JBNKZD010000254.1:0-4975 GCA_050301235.1 Chitinispirillaceae bacterium
TCTATATTGTAATTGAGTGCTTCCCAGTCTGCGCATCGGGACAACCCGGGAAACATATGTAAAATAACCGCCAGTTTTTCTTCTGCAACCACATCAACTATGGTGATTTTTATTCTTTTACCATTGGCGAAATGGCGGATACGAGCAGCCTGCATCGCAATATCCTCTCCCATACATCCAAAATAGAACAGATTAAATATACAATTACAGTTGATGATTCCGACAGCTTTATAATCAATCCTACTATGACACACAAAAATATTTTATGAAGAACGAACCGTATTGTAATTGTCGTAACGATAATAGTACAATAGAAGGCATATGAAGCATGCATTTATACCTCAAAAATACAGTGGTAACCTTTTACCTGTAATGCTTATCTTAATATTTGCAGTGCAGTGCATAGTTTATATCCCAACACTGAACACCTGGCTTGACGAAGGCATTTACCTGATGAAATCCTGGTGGTATGTAACTGGCCAGATACAACCCTACAGTAGTCAAGACAATACGCAATATATGCCACTGTATTTCTATCTTCTTGGATACTGGCAGCTGCTTTTTGGCAAGGGACATCTTTCCGGAAGAATACTTTCTTCACTGCTTGCAACCGGCACATTGTACATACTGTACCGTTCCGGTAAAAATATCTGGAAAGAAAAAAATGTTGGGATTTTTTCAGTTGTTTTAATGTTGTTTTCACCATTTGCTATCAAGTTATACTGTACCGCAACACAATACTCGCCTGTTGCACTGCTGAATCTGATTGTTTTTTTCCTGATTACTCAGCAGCACCGGATACACCCGGTGATCTCATCGATTCTTCTGGGTGCAGGTTATTGTGGACTATATTTTTTCCGACCCAATATGATTGCAGGGATTATACTTTACTTTGTGTATCAAATTTCAATTAATCCGAAGAAGCGTCTAATCCGATCAATAATAACTATCGGAACTGCATCAGGAATCTCTGCCATACTATTTCTTATTTTTGGTAGGTTTTTGATGATGTATTCTTTCAGTCTCCCGATAGTGATGCCCATTCTTTCAAAAGTCTTTCCGGATTCCTGGTTTGGATTTTTTACTTATTTGATTGGCCCATCAGTAAAAGTATATCAAACCCTGGGCTATTCAGTTGAATGCTTTACGAAGAATTTTCTGATCTTTTATGCATTTATCCTTGTCCCATGTATTTCCGCGCTGATCAATGCGATTCGAAAAGCGACAGTTCTTCAACCTGAAGCTTTCGCGTCTGGTTACTTTGTTGTTATGGTTTTATTCAATTTTCTTGGATCCCAATCGTATGAACCAGCGATTATCAAACATTATACAGCATATTTTCTTCCTGTAGGTATACTTGCTGCATCGGTTGAGTATTTCCGGTTATACAATGAATTTCTGCGAGCTGGTAAGAAACCTGTATTGTTTTTCATTATATCATTACTGATTATAATCGCAGGGTTGTATTCATTTTTCGCAGTGATTCGTCAAGTTAATCGGGCTCACAATAATGAATCAGACTTTTCTAAAATTAAAACACTTTCCCAGCAAATAAAAGCGCATATTCCTCCAGATTCACCGGTACTGATTTTAGGTGATAACTACCTGATTGCACAAACACTTTTTCTCTGCGATCTGGTTCCTGAAGTAGCAACTATCAATTACAGTTACAGTCACCAACATTTGAGGTCATCAATTTCTTCAACTTTAAAAAATCACCTGGAAGAGGAATTAAAAAAACGTTCATTCTGGGATGATGAAATAATGCTTGACTGGATACGAAACAAACACGATTATATTTTATTTTGTCATGAACCATCAACGATGCACTGGTATTCCGAAGTTAATAAGTTTTATAGACCCGTTGTTCAGCTTTCCAAATCCATTGATTCGTGTACTCTATACATGCGAAACCAATTACTTCTACAACGTCAGAATACCAAAATAGAGTAAAATCTCACTGATTGAAGTCTAAGTGTCAAAGTGAGCAAGCTAAATTTGCAAAAACACGTTCGCTTCGACTCATTTCGACCCGGCTCAATGACCACCGCTCAACGAACTGTTTGTAATTCTAACCTCATGGAATGACTAGCTGCTCGAATCCTCCAGATTTTCTTCAGGCAGAGAACCAAGCGTGTATGTACTTGCGCGATGAAGCGTGCCCATATATAAAAATCCGCCATACGAGCGATCTATTCCCGCAGTTGTGAAAATAAATTCAAATATCTCATCAGCCATATCTTGAGATACAATAACAGTTATAATATCTTTTTCGAATGAAACAGGTAACCCATTGAGACCAACCGGATCGCCGATTGCCGATCCACGCGCCTGATGAAGTACTGCTGAGTTTATACCCCGTTTATGCAATGCACGAAGTATATCGGTACCACCCTTGTGGTATAAAATACAGGTAATAATTTTCATCGGTATAGTTTTGGAATTCATATGTACTGTTATTCTGTCATTTTTTTGAAAGTTTTTCAACAATCTCCGGGGGAATGTAGGTCGCAGCTTTATCTAGAGGAGTTATGTATATAAAGCCCATTCCCGGAGTATCCAGTTTTCCAGCAAGATACATTTTTTCGAAAATACGGTCAGCCTGATCAGATGACACAACTACATTGATGATCTCTTTCTCAACCTCAACAGCCACCCCAAGTATACCAAGCCTCTCCCGAACACCTGTTCCCCGTGCAAAGTTTACCGTTGCACCCTGAGCACCAGCTTCACGTGCAGCTTTAATTATCGTATCTGCAAGACCGCGCTGAACAATACAAGTGATCAATGCGACATCAGTAAGCACTGTAATCGTTCTTTGATTCATTGTAGTAGTACCTCCGCATTCTCTTTCTGCTCAACAGAATGTTGCATGTTTAGCATCTTTGCTTTTCTCTGAAGATATAATCCAAGGGTCAGTACCGAGACAATTGGACATATTGATGCAGCTGCAAGTATTCCAAATCCTTCAAGAGCACCAGTTGCTTTGCCAAACCCTAGTCCCATTGCAAGAACCAGTGGGACAGTCACCGGACCAGTCGTCACACCGGCACTATCCCATCCTACATTGACAAACTCCTCACTCGAAAGATAAGTCAATATCAGTGCAATAACATATCCCGGAATAACGATATACAGAATAGAAAAACCGAAAATCAACTTTACAACTCCAAGCATGATACCCATCGCTACACCAAACGATACAGAATACATCAGAGAATTTTTTCTGAATGCTCCACAGGTCAGATTCTCTACGGTAACACCCATGGCATTGAGTGCTGGTTCTGCAAGTGTCGCTCCGAACCCAAGAATCCATGCAAATAGTGATGCGATAAAGATCCCGATCGTTTTATTAAACAGTGGTGAATCAGTAACCTGATCGAGATAAATAAAGGTCCCTGGTACAAATGTGCCCGATTGTTCACCCAGTTTACTGAGTCCATAGGTCAAACCAAGATTGAACAGAATCATTCCAATAATCGACAAAGTGATACCATATCTTATAATGCCACTGTTTTTGAGCTTTTCATGCAATATTATTGACAGAACAAAAACCAGAAAAAGTACCAGTGGAATGATAGCTCGAAATCCCATGATTATCTCAGCAACCGGTGATGTTTCATGCCACAGGGGAAACTGAGTACTGCTGGTTGTGAGAGCCTGAATTGCAGTTTCGGTAATTGATTGTGGCGATTGCACTAATGCCAGAACTCCTCCAAGTACCAGAACTCCAAAAATTGGAAGTATCGAAGCCAGAGTTACAATCCCAAATCCGGAAAGTGAGTCGTTTTTTCTACCGATAGCCGATGATACACCAATTCCCAGGGCCAGTACAAGTGGGACCGTAACCGGCCCGGTCGTGACAGCTCCACAATCCCAACTCATTCCAATTATTTTTGCTGTTTCAGGATTAACTGCTAGAACAATGGTCATAAGCAATGTAGGGATTAACGTGAGGTAAATAAGCGGCTTGAGACTCCAGCCATAAACAAATCGAAGTGTTCCCAAAACTGCGGCAATCCCAACTCCAGCACCTACGACAAGCACAGTGATCATCGATGAACCAGTCAATAGTGAGTGAAGGTATGGTGCTTTTGATGGATCCAGAACCGATCCTGCTATCTGAAGAGCACCAATCGCTGGTTCCGCGAACGTTACACCAACACCCAAAATGAAGGTGATAAGAAGTACCACCGGGAGACGTACCCGTTGGGGTAATGTATGACCAATCATCTCTCCGAAAGGCATCATACCAAGTTTCAGCCCTTCCATAAAAAGCATCAAACCTACCATTACGGCAAGGAGACCCAATGCAATTGTAGATGCATCACTGACATTCTTGTGTAGAATAACTATTTGAAACAGACCAAGATACAAAGCTAATGGTACTACTGCCCGTACCTGTTCCATAAAGCGTACACTAAGATATGGTGCCAGTAACCGGTACAGATCAAGTCGGCGCAGTTTCAGTTTTCCGGGCTGAAATGGAATCTCTTCACCGGATTCATCATGTTTGACTTCAGGCATGAGATTGGAGTAGCTTATCTGGGATGCATGAAGGGTTATCTCCCGTATATAATCTCCGAACCGCACTGTAGCCATTTTGAATCCTGTCTGATGATTGAACGTTATTCACATCATTTTAGAATTCATTGTACTATTTTAATCGATGTAAGTCAAAGATACACTATTGTCACATCGTATACCTATGATATGATCTGGAGTGGTAATTGCAGAGAGACGCCCCTCCTGTGGAATTGGAAAATTACCATTGGGATTACCCGCAGGTTATGTGTTTTATTGCTACCGGTGAAGCCCTGGCAGCATTTTTTTATAAAACTATGGCTGTCCTTCCGGAATGTCAGGGAAAAGGCTATGGCAGATTATTGTTTTGACAACATCATAAATGAAGTTATTATGAAAGTACAGTACATATCGCCCCTCTCCTACCCTGAAGTTCACTGATGATGAACAC
>JBNKZD010000255.1:0-14344 GCA_050301235.1 Chitinispirillaceae bacterium
ACCCCGTCTTTAAATGATCCAAGAAAACCACGGGGATCCTGGAGTGCATATTCACGAACATCAGGAAACTCAAGGTTAGCATATGAATATTCAGGAAAAGACGCCTTCACCATCGTCGTTTTGCCTGCCTGACGTGGGCCGGTTACAGTTATAACTGGAAGACGTGCAGCCAAGTCACGACAACGGGCTTGAAGAATTCTTTTTACCATAAATTTCAATATAGTATATGTAATTCAGGAATTCAATTCCATATTTGCATCAAGTTGGTCTGAGTTCAGGTTACATATGAGCCCAAGTCTTATAATTAAAATGGCTGAGGGAGTCATTCCCAGCCTCGATGCACAGAATACCACCAATATAGATGCAGTATTGTATTATTTATATATCAACATGATATGGATTTAAATAGAAACTACTGTTATAATGAAATCGGAATTGAAGGATTCCTCGATATCTGGCTGTGACACACGCTTCGCAGTTCCGGTTGCACCACGATCATTTTCCTGGATAACCTACCATGGCGGTCACTGTGAAAATCTCAAAAAACTCCTGAAAATTTCTCCACCATACAATAAGGATCAAAATTCAGGTTCTTCAGGCAAAAAAACAACAATATTTTGTTGAACATGATGCTATTTTTAATACAACCAAAAACAGGAATCTCGGTCAGAGGAAATGAAAAAAAAGGTACTCATTTCAGGAATTTTATTAATTATCGGTTTTTTGACCTGTTTTCTGTGCATCAATAACCCTGAACCCCCAAAAGTTACTTACGCCAGAATTATAGTGTCTGTTGATGGCAGTGGACGAGTTGATGGTTTAACCGATTCGTTGGTTCCTGTTGGAACTGTACTTACCTTTTCAGCGGTTGAAAACGATGGATATATGTTTGGCGGGTGGGTGGGAATCGATTCTGCAAAATTTCACAATCCGCTCGTACTTACAATTAAAGGCGACACACGGCTCACCGCACTGTTCGTAAAAAAACCTTCATCAATGATCTATGTAGCGGCTAAGGGGAAGAGCTTTTCGATGGGGTCTGATAATCCGAAGGCCTTTGTGGAGGAACGCCCATCAAAACAAGTGTACTTTGATTATAATTTTTATGCTGCGAGCACGGAAGTGACTATTGGTGAGTATCGTCAACTTGTTCCGGAATATACTAAACTGACTGGTGATTCATTGCCTGTGGGAAACATATCCTGGTATGATGCGATCCTCTACTGCAATACGTTAAGTAAACGTGATGGATACGATACGGTATATTCTTACAGTGCAATATGCCGTGATCTTAGCTGTACATTCGTCCTTGAAGACTGGAAGATCCACTATGACCGGACCGGATACCGGCTACCGACCGAAGCGGAGTGGGAGTTTATCTGTCGGGCTGGTACTACAGGCGATTACTGGTGGGGTGATGGCCAGGCTGATTCGTGCGCATGGTACTTTGCAAATTCATCTTCAAAACCTCATCTGGTGAAGACTCGTAAGCCCAATCCATGGGGATTTTATGATCTTAACGGGAATGTAGCTGAATGGGTGAATGACTGGTTTGACTATTTTTCAACTGCAAATGATACCAATCCCGTTGGTCCGGTAGATAAGTCTCAACAGATATTTGAAACCTCATTTTCGCGTCCGATCCGCGGAGGATCATATCGGTTGGGTATAGAGCGTTTGAGATCTTCATCGCGTAAAGGCCCCTATGATGTGTGGGCTCGTGATGTACAGGCGGATATTGGTTTTCGCGTAGTCCTTGGTGCGTTCAGTGCAAAAAGGCATTCAGATCTCAGGGTGCCAACATCTATCATTGATTCAAGTAAAGTAGTGGTCACAAAAACAGATCTTCTATCATTTGTCGGAACATCATCGATAAAACTTGCGTATGTTCAGGCAGAGAAACTGAAAAGGTATCTTTTCATTGCAGATTTTGCTGGTGATGGGATTTCGGTAACTCAGTGTGGAAAGGATTCTAACGTGTACTGTCCGACCATTTCCCCTGATGGCAACTTCGTTGCATATAGTTCCAGTGGTGAAGGGTTCTCAGGAGTATGTTCTCTGACAGTGTGTTCGTTAAGTTCCGGTTTTAATGATGCTCCGTTTCTCAGAATGCCGGGGACTATCCCTCGATGGTGGGTTTCTCCTGAGGTGAAAGACACATTCCTTATATACACAACTGGAGCATCATTGAATAAAGATCCGGCATGGCATAACGAGAAGACAATGCGCATAAAAATGCAGGGGGGAAAAGCAGTTGGATCTCCTGAAGTTGTCTGGCCATATGGTTCTTATCATGGTGGAATGAGTGTTGATGGACGTTTTATTGCTACGGGTTATCAGGTAACCCGACTTGTTGACTTGCAGGTAAAAGATACAAATATATTTTATTTTTTGCCGCCATACAGTGGTCGGGATGATACATCGCAGACCTGCAATGTGTCAATGTCGCCATCAGCATCAGAACCCGGTGAAGTGATGCTTCTTGATTTTGGTTACCAGAAAGTTAGCACTGTAGTTGGTAAACCATACTCATTACATTCGGTAATTTTTGTCTGCAATACCAATATGCTCAACTCAAAGCATGTATCTAAATGGTTTGAGGTTCCATCGGACTACAGGCAATGGGACTATCCAGAGTGGTCGAATCATCCCGGTTTTGCTGTGTCAATGGCTAAGGCATTTTCCGGACCGGATATGATTTACGCGATTGATTGTAATAGTAAAACCTATCAGCAATTAGTTTCGGCGCCAATGGACAAGTTCAGGGACGTTTACCTCTGGATCGATCCATGGAAACTCGCACAGAAAAACGATCCATACCGCTTTTTTGGACACTATGATCTTCCTGTGCAATCCGGGGGGCAGATTATGTTGTCAAAGAAACTGCATCTGTTCTGGAAATACCATGATGAATGGGAATGTGCAATGCTTGGGAGTTCGACTGCATATTTTGGGTTTGATCCATCGAAAATGTCGCTGAAGTCTATTAATCTCGGATGTTTTGCAAGCAATATAATGACCGCTGATGCGCTTGCTGAAAAGTATTGCTTTACTCAGCTTAAAAAGTTGAAAGCCATTGTCGTTGATCTGATGTCGTATTCGTTCAATACGGATAGTTATAAAGATCCTCCCCGTTTGACTGGATTACTTGACAGCAAAGGTTTTGAGCTGGATTCATCTGAGCATTTTTACAGGGATGGCATTCCTGTCGGGGTTGATAGCATTATAAAAACATGGGGTCCTCAGGAGTGGTCTGAATTTGATTCTCTCGGGTTTCATTCTAAAGTTCAGCAAACCGGATGGGGTGAACCGATTATAGACAAAGGTGATTACAGTATTGATGATTCAGTTGTGCAGGCTTCTATTTCTATTGTTAAACGACTTGCAGCTATTGCCGCAAAAGATAGTGTACATGTTTTAATTGTTAATACGCCACAACATCCGGGGTATGCGACATCTGATAATATGGGTCGTCTGGGGCCAGGGGTACAGACCTATCGAAAATTGGAAGTAATATTAAAGGAAATAGAATCACAAAACAACTATTTTCATTACTATGATGCGAATAATTATGGGAATCATGACTATGTAGATGAAGATGCGTATGATGCAAACCATTTGTCACCGAAAGGTGCTGCTAAGTTGACTGTAAGAATTGACAGCCTTATCAATACATATTTAACACATTGAATCGGGAAGTATCACTTGTGAAATCACAAAATATCAAAAATCTCGCTATTACCGTAGTCTCTATCGTATTCATGGCAACAGGAATGCTGCTCTTGATCCGGTGTGAGAATCCTTCACAACCAGTTCCTCCTCAGTTGGCATTGACTACGGCACAAGATACAACAGTACGGGCCGGGGATGCTTTCACGCTTGGTGTCGATGTTGTTAACGGCAGCTACTGGGGAATGCAATTTATCTGGAGTATTGATAAAAGTATAGATACGTCTAAAGAGTTCAAAAGGACGTTTTCCTGGCAATTTTCAGATACCGGTATGCATACAATAATAGTATCCGCTCTCGATCAGCGGATGGTTGAAGCTCAACCTGAGACATTGATAGTCGCAGTTACATCCAGTTATCCCACAATCAATGCACATCAGAAGGATACAACAATTCTGTGGGGCGATACGCTTCGGATTACCCCTGTAACTTATGATAGAGATGGCAGTATAAAGGCAATCCGGTGGAAGACAGATCTTGACACACTCTGGTATTCTACAATACCCGCAGGTCGTTCTTTTACCTGGGGACGTTTTCAGACAGGAAAGCATTCTATCTATGTAAGAGCTGTTAATGATTTGAACCTGCTTTCCGCCATAGATACTGTTACTGTTATTGTAAAACAACCAGAGTCAAAAATCGAAATTGTCGAAAAGGATACAATTCTGCACCTGATGGCACCTCTTGTTGTTCACACCAGGATTAACGGAACAGCCCCTGAAAGTTATTTCTTTAGATGGTTTGTTGATTCAACATTGATATCTCTGGGAGATGATGATTCATTGAAAGTATTCTTTGGAAATGGTCAATCAGGAAAGCATAGAATAGTAGTTCAGACGCTCTGTGTCGATTCTTCGGTATGGAGCGCTGATACGCTTATTATTACTACAATATACGATCGTGTAAAGCCTTTACTGTTGCTTAAAGATTCTTCTGTTTATATTAACGATGTAGTACAGTGTGTTCCGGTTTTTAATTGCCCGCTTACGGATGTGGACAGTATCTGGTTTTCTGTAGATGCAGGAATGATGAAAAAAACAGCTGTTATTGATACTTTTCAGATCAATTTTCAGCGGTCAGATACTGGCACGCATACGATTCAGCTTCATGCTCTGGACACCGACGGAATTGCTTCCGAATCTGAGATTGTAACAGTTACGGTTAAATCTGGATACCCTGAAGTCGCATTCCCGAAAGATACCACCATAAGTGTCAATGATACACTCCGAATTAGTCCCATTGTCAAAGATACTAATGGAATGATAGTTTCATCAGAGTTTTTATATGATGGCGGCAATGTCGATAGCAGCGGTTTGAAAGTGTTCTACAGGGGAATGTATTCAGCAATACTGAAGGCAACTGTAACAGATGATGATAGTCTGAGCGCACAGGATTCGATGGCTGTTCATTTTAATGCATCTCCTGAAGTAAATATTTATAACTCAATTCCTGATACGATATATTGTACAGCATCAAACCTGGTTGCTACTGCATCGATGTACTATTCAACCTTTGATAAAGAAAATGATTCGGTAACAGTAGATTTTGAGCTTACCAGAAAAGGGAATGACTCTCTCTATACCTTCAAAGGGACAAAGGACTCATTATCAATCTCCGCAAATGGGCCTGGTAAATACTTCTGGAAAATGAAAGTTAAAGATTCTTTTGGAAGTAATGTGACAATAAATGACAGCTTCTCGGTTGTAGTGAATCATACCATCTGTTTTGTAGGTCATTCAATAGTAAGTGGCATGCAGGGTGATGGGCAGAATGGAGGATTCAGGTCAACAGTCCTTAAAGGATTGCGTGAAAATCTTATTGAGTATCACAATATCAAAGCGACAGGACCACTAACCACACCAGATATGGCAGCGTATCCAGAAGATGATTCCTGTTTCGCGATTTCCGGATCACGTGCCTATGAGATGTACTTTTTCCTCAGGTCCGGGTATAAAACATTGACGTCTGACATGTGGGTGATCATGCTTGGTGCTAATTCGCAATATTCAACAGCCGAATTAAAAAATACTATATTGTTACTTGATGTTATTCTTGCACGATGCCCTCAAAGTAAAATTTACATTTTGACATCGCCACCATTCCCGGATATCTCTGATTTTTCGAACGGTAACTGGTACAGGCCATACTACAATCAGGGTATTTATGACAGCGTAGCAGTAAGAAACAGTAACGGATCGCACATTTCGGTTGTTGATGCTGATACCCTTCTGACCGATTCCCTTATGCAGTTTGATTCCACCTGGTTTTCAGACCACGTGCATCCAAATATGAAAGGGTATTTCCGCATGGGTGAAAAGATCCTCAGCGTAATGCGATCAAAAGAAAATCCGGCAATGAATGTGGATCTGTATCGTAAAAATGATTGAGTAATGGAACAATTTTCAACAAACCTATCACCCTCAGGTGATAAACAAATAATCCTGGAACAGATCAGCAGATTCCCCGAAAACCCGGGGGTTTACCTGATGAAGGACGTTACCGGGAAACCGATCTATATTGGGAAGGCAATAAACCTGCGCAGTCGTGTGCGTTCCTATTTTTTCGATTCACACGATAACCGCATCCAGATCCCGTTGATGCTTCAGAAGCTTGACCACATCGACTGGATCGCCACTCGTAACGAAATCGAAGCGCTCATCCTGGAAGCAAACCTGATTCGCAGCCAGAAACCGCACTACAATGTAGACTTGCGTGATGATAAACATTTCCCTTATTTGAAAGTAACTGTTCAGGAGCGGTTTCCGCGATTGCTGGTAGTCAGGCGGGTTGAAAAGGATGGAGCAAAATATTTTGGTCCCTATACCGATGTTCGGGCAATGCGCAGTCTGATGGGGTTTGCAAAAAAGATATTCAAACTCCGCGATTGTAACAAAAACCTGCCACTTGCAAAACCAATCCGGCCATGTATCAACTACGCAATGAAACGTTGCTCTGGTGCGTGTGCAGAAAAAATTACTGAAGAGATGTATCGACAGAATATAAACGATCTGCTTCAGTTTTTATCCGGGAGAAGAAATGATCTGCTCAGAGATCTCAAGGACCGCATGGAACAAGCATCGGTGGAGCTGCGGTTTGAAGATGCTGCAATGATGCGGGATCAGATGCAGCTTATCAAAGATGCATCAAAACTGCAGCAGGTTGATCTTAAGGTGATCGATACTGACTGTGATGTTTTCGGAATTGTTGAAGGCGAGCGCTCAATCTGCATGGCAATACTTCACTTCAGAGAGGGATTGTTGAACTCATCACGCAATTTCATGTTCAGACGGACCTCATGGGATTTCAGCAGTTCAAATCACGATACTATTTTTCTGCACTATTACAGTTCACGAGATGAGACTCCACCAGCAGAAATTTACATTCCAGAGAATGCCGGATTTAATCCGGAAGTGCTGCAAGCCTGGCTCGAACAGAAATATACATCAAAAATTGAGGTACTCATTCCGCAGCGTGGTCCCAAGCGCCTGTTTATCGAAATGGCAGAAAGAAATGCAAAACTGTATATGGCTCAGAATCTGTTGCCAACTGCGATGGAGGACATTGCTGATCTTCAAAAAGTACTGCATCTTCCTCGACTACCGGAAACAATCGAAGCATTTGACATATCAAACCTTGGTGAATCATTTACTGTCGCTGGAATGGTGCAGTTTAAAGGCGGAATGCCAAATAAAGGTGGTTATCGTCGATTTAAAATCAAGACTGTTGAGGGACAGAACGATTTTGCCATGATGATGGAGGTTGTTACACGCCGTCTTCGACGTTTACACGATGAGGGGCAGCCGTTTCCTGATCTTTTACTCATCGATGGTGGCCCTGGACAACTCAACGCTGCTATTGATGCTATCCGTTTATTCGCAGAGCCCCCGATGATTGCTTCGCTTGCAAAAAGGGAAGAGATTCTCTATTCGCCATCAAGTCCGGAACCGGTAGCACTTCCTCCAACACATCCAGCTCGAAGGCTCGTTGAACGGATTCGTGATGAAGTTCACCGGTATGCTATAACCTACCATCGAAAAATAAGAGGGAAGCAGTTTAAAACGTCAATACTGGAAAATATAAATGGAATCGGGAAAAAGAGGGCACAGATGCTGCTCAAGCAGTTTGGATCGGTAAAGAGAATAAAAGAATCTACTGTGGAAGAGGTTGCGAAGATTGCAGGGATTTCGGTGGAGAAGGCGGAAGTGGTGCTGGAAGCTCTGAAAAAAGACTAAAAACGTTAAGAAGTATAGCTGATCACAACTATACTTCACAAGTACAATGGTCGGATCACTTAAACAATTTAAACAACGGAAAATAAAGCGCAGCTCCTGCTTGATACTCATCCCACTCCATATTAAAGTTATGGTAGAACGAATACTCTGCAATCATACCGAATTTCTTACCAAACCTGATATTGACACTTCCACCAAGCAGGTTACTATAACCTGAAGCTTCAGTATAAAACCGCCCAGAATACGATGGAATCAGTGATAGTGATAGAAATTCATTAAAATACATAGATAGATATAGTGGCACAAAGTATTCAATGCGATTATTTTTAGTAGAGTCATCAGCATCATTTGGTAACGATGTATAACCGATTTTGAGGCCGGGGGAGAAAAAGAATCCCTTTTCATTTCCAGCACCTGCAAGACAATATTTCGCATCAATAGCTCCAGATAGTGGAAAGGTGTATTTCAAACCCACATCCAGCTTTTCGGTTACTCCCATAGATCCCTGGAGTTCAAAAAACCAGAATTCAGGAGGCTCTTCCATAAATCCAGGAATTAGAGAGTCCTTACTATTCATTGTAGCAACATGAGAAACAGAGAAGGTACCTTCAGTAGTACCTTTTCCCAATGGCTTTGCAGTTTTAAAACTTGAAAGTGATGCACACCCGGTAGTGAGCAAGAGTGCGGTCATAGGTACGGAAATAACACTTAGTAAAGTTGTTTTATTTGCATTCAGTAGATGCATTAAGACCTCCTGTGAGATAAATTGGTGTGTAATCATTTAACAATGTATTTGCATCTAAATTGATGTAGACGAAAAACTTGTTAAATTGTTGGCCCTGAGCAGTATGCTATATGAGTTGTTTATTTATAGGCTCAGACTTACACAATATAGAATATTGTGTTAAGAGTATGGAAGTTTTTTATGGTAGTCCTGCGAATTTAAACTAACATAGTACGTACCTACAACGTATTCAGTTGCTTAATATCCTTATATTCAAATTTGAAATCGATTTCGAAACAATCGACAAAAGTATCCTTTAATGCTTTTATAAGAATTACCGGGTCTTTACAATAAAAAATGAAGGCTCCGCCACCACCGGCTCCGCAAATTTTTCCGCCATATGCACCATTCGCTTTCGCACATTCGTACATGGCATCGATTCGTTCGCTGGTACATGCTGATGCAAGCTGTTTCTGTGCAGTAAAATTTTTTTCCATGATTGTCGCACAACGCATGAACTCTTTTGCAGCGAGTGCTTCATAAAATAGCTTTCCACACCTGCTGATTGTTTGAAGTGCTGTCTGCCCCTCCTCGGTATCATGGTTTTTGTAAACCTGCTCAACAGCCGATTGTGCATTTCGCGAAATGCCTGTGTGGAGAAGTACGAGATGTTTACGGAACTCATCAAGGGTTTCTCTGGGGATCTCTTCACCGATCGTTTTACCATAATCGGCACCAAATTCAAAGCAATGAACACCTCCGTAAACGATTCCATACTGATCCTGACGACCTATTGCCCAGTTAAGCTCTTTATTTTCAAGATTGAAAAGATCTTCTGCAATTGTTGAAAGCGACTTTGACTCTGCATTGTATGTTTTTGCACTGATCATTTCCAGCAATTTGACAGCAGTTGATGTTGACAAACCACTGCCGCGTGGATAACCTGAAAAGTTGAATTTACCGGATCTGTATTCAATCAGTGGCTTAATAGCGACATTGGTGACATAGCCGGGTTTTCCATGCATGATATAGGGAACATCAGCCCAGCCTCCGGCAAAGTCGATGCGCAACGGCGCTCTGTATGCAAAGTTGATTTTGTCAATAATACGGGTTGTGGATGTTGGTTCGAGTTCTGGAGGAACGCTGCGTGAGACGAATTTTATTTCAATACCGAATTTATCACAAATCTCCTTTTTATATTCAATTCCGGAATCATCATCGTTAAGGACATAAATGTGGGGGCGAAGTTTCTCAAGTACTGTGGCGTGGTCCATTTTACCAGGAAGAATCTTAGAATCATTAAGAACTGCGTAAGTAACATCCTGCATTGCAGCAATGAGATAGAGTCGATTGAATTCCGGATTAACTGGTCTTCCGGGACCTTTTAGTTGTGAGATAACAGAATCACGTCCGATACCCACAACAAGAATATCTGCCAGTTCACGGCACTGATTAAAAAAAACAGCATGCCCGGACTGAAGAATGTCATAACATCCGGAGCAGAAAGCGATTTTCTTTCCGGGGTGATTACTGCGAACGAAGTCGAGCTGTTGCGAGGTCACTATTTTTCTTTTTATTGATTCAAACATAATTCTTAAAATATATAAAATCCCCGATCAGTTGTGGTGCATATTAAGGAATCGGCTGGTTTAATACTTAAAATGGTTGCATTTTATTGATCATCATCATAATGCAATAATTAATTTACTACATATTATGCAACAATCGGGAGATGATATGATCAGGTATTGGATTGCCGGATTGATGCTGGTGAGTACATTTTCGGGAATATGGTCCCGGGATTGTTCTCAATATGGCGAAAGGAGGATCCTGTTCTGTGACAACGTTGTTACAATTGACAAACCTCCAGTAATTAAGGATTCTATTTACAATTACTGGAAATATTTCCAGACCGCAGCTGGAGTAAAAGAGGTTTTGGATATCCTTGATTCCATTCAGTCTTGTTGCAAAGTACTTAGTGTTGCGGATTTTACAATACCTGACGATACTGTTACCAGTGATCTTGCTTATGGTTTAAGTCGGGTGGCTGCTCCACCAGCAGATTCTGTAACATCAGCTGATTATATTCTGTATGGAACTGTAAGTGGGGGAGATCTCTCGCTGCATGTTCTCAGGCTGGAATCCGCTCGAACACGTGCTCTTGTAAAAGCGGATACGCAGGTACTATGCTATTCATTTAATCCGTCAGGAATTGGAAGAACTGCAGCAGGCAATCTTGGGGAGATTTATGATACGATAATAGCGTTTGAGAAAAAGTCGGGAGTAACAGATGAACTTGATGGGATAGCACGGCGTAAAGGGTCGTTTTTAATAGTGAATGACCCAATCGTACAATCTGCAAAATACAACACTGTAGATCGTACTCTTCAGATACGCTACAGTACTTTTGCCCGGCAAACAGCAACATTTGCTATTGTGAATTTGTCAGGGAAAGTGGTTGCACGGATTGTAAGAAACGATGAGGCTGCGGAAAATAACATGTTCAGCTGGAATACAGCTGCTATCCCGATGGGGGGGTATCTTTTGCGGATGGAAAGCGGAGTGTGGAGTAGGGCACAGAAAATAACTATAGTAAAGTGAGCACGCTATGAAACATTTAACCCGGACTTTTAGCACGTGCCATAATGTTGTTGTCACCATACCATAAAAAGACTATATTCAGGTCAGGAGGGTACTCATGAAACCAAGTGAATCAATTAAGCCAATAAGTTATCTCAAAGCTCATGCATCTGAAATTATTAAAGACATTAATGAAAATCATAAAACGATGATTATTACCCAGAATGGCGAAGCTAAAGTCATTATTCAGGATGTGAAAGCATATGAAGAGATGCGTGATACTGTTGCTCTGTTAAAAATATTGGCGATGAGTTCAAAAAACATTAAAGATGGCAAAATTAAAAAAGCTGAAAAAGCTTTTAGTGATATCCAAAATAGGATTCGGAAGATTAAAAATGAGTCATGACAATTATCTTTCTGAGGATGCAGAGAGGGATATCACTAACATTTACGAATACATATTTTATAATGATTCACAAGAAAAAGCAGACTATGTTTATTCCAGAATCAAAGAGTGTATAAGTAAATTACAGTTTAATCCAGAACGCGGACACTATCCAAGAGAATTTGAAACCCTGGGAATTGCGGAATATCTTGAGATTCATTTCAAACCCTATCGAATCATTTACCATATTCAAGACAAAAATGTTACTATCCATTGTGTACTTGATGGCAGACGCGATCTCGAAGAAATTCTACATTATAGACTTTTGAGATAATTGGGTAACCTTATGCAGACAATATTAAAATTATTCGCAGGTTGTCTTATACTCTTTTCACTCAACTGTAGCACGATTATTTCATCAAAGATAGAATTACCACCCAAAAGTGTAGTGCTTACTTTCGATGATGGACCCAACAGCAACGATGGAATCACTGACAGCCTGCTCTCTGTTTTAAGAAAACATCAGGTCAAGGCACATTTTTGTTTGATCGGAGAGAATGTTGAGCAGGCACCGGAAATAGTAAAAAGAATCTACATTGACGGCCACAGTATTGTCAATCATGGGTATGATGACAAATCGACATTGTTTAAGAGTGTCAAAAAAATGACTGCTGATATGGATAAGTGGGTTCAGGCTATCGATCACGCTCTTGATATGTCATCGTTTTCATATCAATACTTTCGACCTGCCTACGGAATCTATAAGCCATCATTGAATAAGCTGCTTTCCGATAAACATCTGCAAATTCTTCCAATATCTTTTTATGCTTTTGATGCTCAATGTAAACCTGAAGAAAAATTCAAGGTACTCGAAACAACGCTGAAAAACCTTCGAAAGCATAAAGGTGGAGTAATTGTCCTTCATGATGGTCGCGACTCATATACAAAGCAGCGTGATGAACTCGACAAAAATCCTGATGGTCCCTACAACCGAAGGTGGGTTCCGGAAATTACCGACAGTCTGATTACAATCCTGAAAAGGGAAAACTATCACTTCATTCTTTTGAATAAAAACTAGTATATTCTACTATATATATTCAATATATATATTCAACGAAGGGTGGTGTATGGGTAAACTCCAATCGATATCTAATGTAGTCTCTATTGTTCTTATCAGTACATTTTTTCTAAATTGCGATCTGTTTCAAAAAAAACCGGATATAAAAAAAGCTAAACATGCTGAGGTAACCGGCAAGATATCTGAAGCTGTAGCTATCTATTCCGACATTTTACTGTCATCTACACCCTCCCTTGCAGTACCAGATTACAATCGAAGCAAATTTTTAAAGCCAGAGCTGTGGCAAAAAGAGGTTGAAAATTATCTGGCCTGGATTCAAACCGCTCAGAAGGGTGCTGGAAGTGATTTTCAAAAATCTCTGGATGGAGTGGTTAATTGCACACGTGATGAGACTACAGCTAATCGAATCGTTCGATTAAAATCTTCTGAGATAAATAGTGACACATTTCAAGTTGAATGGAATCGAACCTTTTTTGCACCAATGGCAAAAGTTGATCCTGAACATAAAAAGTTATCCAGTGCGGCATTTTCGCGGAATATATCATTTGTTCGTTTTTCATCACCAAAAAGCTATACTTATACTATTCATTTAATTAATCCTGTTAGTAAACAACGTATTGAAACAACACTTTATCCCGAAACTAGTGTATCCCTGTTGGCTGTTCCCGGAGAATATCTTGTTCTGATTCGCAGCACAGTGACGTTCGAATCCGGGCAAATATGGGTATCACCTTATAATATGGTAAAACTGACTGTTCCCGAAAAACCATCACTGATTACTGCTGACCTTATAACACAAGTCGCCCGACAATAAAATAAGCTGTGAGTATGCGTCATTCTTCGGCATAATGGTGGTGATTAATTATTTTCTGGGGGATACCTGCTTTTAAAGCACTTATTGCGGGTGATTAAATTTCCAGGATGGATGACCCTTTTCAGGATACTGAATGCCCTTATTTTTTTTCCAGACCTTTGGCTGTCAGATGAATATTGCTGATTCTGATGATTTGAAGCGTGAACTATTGTGCAGAGGCTATAGTGAAACCACTGATGCGCATCTGGCGGATCTGTTGATTGTGAATACATGCAGCGTACGGGAAAATGCTGAGGCACGCGCTAAAGCCAGGATTCAGGAGTTCGGGCGGATTAAAAAAAATGATGCAGGTCTCTGGGTGATCGGGTGCATGGCCCAGCGATTGGGTGAGAAACTGAAAGATGAGATCAGGACAGTTGATCGGGTGATCGGGGCTCGTGAAAGCCAGGCATTCATGGCCAATCTTGATCAGTATCTTCCAGAAACTGCACATTCGGACTCTCAGGCTGAATTGCATGTCTCTCCCGGCGATTTCATTGCAGTGATGCGCGGTTGTGAAAATTTCTGTACTTATTGTATTGTACCGCATGTGCGTGGACCTGAAATTTCCATACCTGCTCAGGAGATAGTGGCAAAAATTTCTGAACGGGTAAAAGATGGGATATGTGAATTTACGCTACTTGGCCAAAACGTGAATTCCTACCATGATGATGATACCGATTTTGCTGATTTATTGCAAATGGTAGCATCAATAGATGGAGTGAGACGGGTTCGTTTTACCACATCGCACCCCAAAGATTGC